>NZ_JAGFPF010000012.1:0-107596 GCF_025962695.1 Candidatus Symbiopectobacterium sp. NZEC135
AAAGCGCGCCATGATGATGCGTATACGCCAGATAATATCGCCGGTAAGCGTCCAGACCGCGCCACGCTGGTTTATACCCAGCGTTGCAAGGAAGCCTTTAGCGATGTACCCGTGGTGTTGGGCGGCATTGAGGCCAGCCTGCGCCGTATTGCTCATTACGACTATTGGTCTGACAAGGTGCGTCGTTCGGTGCTGGTGGATGCCAAAGCCGATCTGCTGATCTACGGCAACGGCGAGCGTCCGCTGGTGGAAGTTGCACACCGCCTTGCGGCGGGAGAACCCATTAGTTCGATTGTGGATGTGCGCAATACCGCCGTGCTGCGTAAAACGGCGCTGCCCGGTTGGACGGGGGTGGATTCCACACGTCTGGATAGCCCCGGTCGCATCGAACCTATTCTTAATCCCTACGGTGAAGATTTGCCCTGCGTCGCGCACACGGTAAAAGGTTCCACCAGCGGCAAGCCCATTACCGTCCAGGCGCACAAGCCGAAGCCGTGGGAAAAAACCTACGTGTTGTTACCCTCTTTCGAGAAGGTGAATAACGACAAGGTGATGTACGCGCACGCCTCACGAATTTTGCACCACGAAACCAACCCGGGCAGTGCGCGCGCGTTGATGCAAAAACATGGCGATCGCTATGTGTGGATTAATCCACCTGCTATTCCGTTGCAAACGGATGAGATGGACGCGGTCTATGCCTTGCCGTACCAACGGGTGCCGCACCCTTCTTATGGCACATCGCGCATCCCGGCCTACGACATGATTCGTTTTTCTATCAAT
Organism: Candidatus Symbiopectobacterium sp. NZEC135; assembly: GCF_025962695.1. Lineage (NCBI taxonomy): Bacteria > Pseudomonadati > Pseudomonadota > Gammaproteobacteria > Enterobacterales > Enterobacteriaceae > Symbiopectobacterium > Candidatus Symbiopectobacterium sp. NZEC135. Next base: position 781 of record NZ_JAGFPF010000012.1, read on the forward strand.
ATCATGCGCGGCTGTTTTGGCGGATGTGCGTTCTGCTCGATCACCGAACACGAAGGACGCATCATCCAAAGCCGTTCGCAAGAGTCGATTGTGCAAGAAATTGAAGCGATTCGTGATGAAGTACCAGGATTCACCGGCATTATCTCAGATCTTGGCGGACCCACGGCCAACATGTACATGCTGCGCTGCCAGTCACCCAAAGCAGAGCAAACCTGTCGCCGTGCATCTTGCGTCTACCCAGAAATTTGTGCGCACATGGATACTAACCATGAGCCGACCATCCAACTCTATCGCCGTGCCCGCGCCTTGAAGGGCATCAAGAAGGTGCTGATCGCTTCTGGGGTACGCTACGATTTGGCGGTGGAGGATCCGCGTTATATCAAGGAATTGGCCGAGCACCACGTGGGTGGTTACTTGAAGATTGCGCCAGAACACACCGAGCAGGGGCCATTATCGAAGATGATGAAACCTGGCATGGGCAGCTACCACCGTTTCAAAGAGCTGTTTGACACCTATTCTCGCCAAGCAGGGAAAGAGCAGTATCTGATCCCGTACTTTATTGCTGCTCATCCCGGTACGCGCGATGAGGATATGGTCAATCTGGCGCTGTGGCTGAAAAAGAACCGCTTCCGGCTGGATCAGGTGCAAAATTTCTATCCTTCGCCGCTCGCCAGTTCTACCACCATGTATTACAGCGGAAAGAATCCGCTCAGCAAGGTGGATTATCACAGTGAAGAGGTGGTGGTGCCGCGTGGCGATCGCCAGCGCCGTTTGCATAAGGCGCTGCTGCGCTATCACGATCCGGCTAACTGGGCGCTGATCCGTGAGGCGTTAACCACGATGGGCCTGAAGCATCTGATCGGTAATCGCCGCGAATGTCTGGTGCCGGTGGCAACGGTGGATGAACGCCGCAATACCAAACCCTATCACAAGAGAGACACGGCGCAGGATAAAACCGCACAGCCTGCGCTTACCCGCTTTACGGGAGAAGGTCGGCGGCCAGCGGTGAAGAAAAGCGTCGGAAAATCAAACCATAAGCAGGGGCAGACGGGCAAGCGATGAGTGAGCGCTCGCCTCACGTTTGTGTCACGGCCTGATAAAGCCACTGTAACCGGACGCGCAGAAACTGCACGGCCTGATGTTTACGTGACAGCAACGTTTCCACAGGGACGCCGGTCTCCTGCGCCAGTTGTTTGAAGCTGTAGCCCTGCAACTCGGTTTTCTCAAAGGCTTCTCGTTGCAGCGCTGGCATTTCTTCCAGCGCTGCCGAGAGTTCTTCCCACACCAGTTGGTACAGATAGGCATCCTCCGTGCTGTCGGGAGGGCTGAACAGAATATCAGTCAGTTCATCGCCTTCCGGCCAGCTATCCGTTGCCATTTCCGTGAGCGGTATGTCGTGCTGCTTGCGTGAGCGATCGACCAACTCGTTGCGCGCAGCGCGAAATAGCCAGGCAGAAACATGCTCTATTGGATTGAGGTAGCTGTCAGCTTTGAGCAGCCGATAGCTGATCTCCTGAAAGATATCCTCTGCCTCAGCCATGTTGCGCGTGCGTCGAGAGATAAACGCACGCAGTTGTCGTTGGCAGGCTTCCAGTGCGGTGAGCAGAACGTTTTGCCTTTGCATGGCGTCAGCCATTACTCCGTTTTTCCGCTTTGGTTGGTGGGTTTGTCGCTTGGCTCTGGTGCGTCATCCTGGCTGTCATGACACGCCTGATGTCTACCACCGCGGCGCGAGAAAGGGTCGTGACGGAAACGATGATCACAGCGTTCCCCGTGCTGACCAAATCCATGTTGGTGGAAAAAGGCATCACGCTCTTCCTGACTCATGGCTAACCAACGTTCACGCATTTCGCGCCTGCGGCGACCAAAGAAGCCTTGGCAACCTATGCTGCCGAAGAGTATTTTACATAGGATCAGCAGGCCAAGCGCTTGGAAAAACCCAATACTCTGAACGCCAAAAATGGCGGGTAGTAACGCATTCCACAGCAGCATTACCAGTGTGGCGATCGCCACAACCGCCAATAATCCAATACCCAACATTTTAAATTTACGATCGCACATATCATCTACTCCGTGTTGTTCTGATAGAGAGGTAGACGAATCAGGCGAAGAAATATTTGCATGGGGGCGAAAATATTTTGAAAAAAAGGGATGGTGTCAGAGGCGGTGCGTTGAAATAGCGGCGTGATACCGCTACTGAGAGGGCATTAGCCGTTGACGCAGTCGGCGGGTGTGAGGCGGCGATTTTCTGTGTTATCCGCCAGTGGCTCTATCTTGCCGTGCTCTGTCAAACGATAGGCAACCCCCGCGACGATGCCGTTTTCTCCTTCGTACACCGTGACAAATCGCAGGCGTTTGCCGTCATGGTAGCTGAGTGCCGCACAGCCACCGACGCCCAGCGTGAACTGTTGCACGCTGCCACTGGAACAAAACACGCTGTCGGCACCGCTGGCCTGTAGCGTGACGTTATCGCCGCTGTTGAGAATACGACTACCCGCTCCCTGGGTGTGGATATGACTGCCATCGCCAGCGTTCGCCACGCGCGTTGAGGCGCCTTGGCTGGCGAGGTAATTGCGTCTGCCGCTGCTGGTGATGTGGGTGCCACGACCTGCACTGCTGATTTTTGTGGCGTTGCCGCAGTTGGCAATGCGCGCACGATCGCCCAATGCGCTGAGGCGGCAGTTCTGCCCCGTATTGCTCATTTTGGCGGCAAAACCGCTGCTCACCAACTGGCAGCCGTAGCCTGCGCTGGTAATACTGCCGTTATCACCGGATTGGCCGATAAAGTTGCCGTTACCGGTGGCGGCCAGAGTGCTCTGAAAGCCGGAGCAGCCGATATTCAACGCGTGATCGCCACTGGCAAAGTGCAGGGTGTACGACAGCACCGGCGTAAAGCGTCCATTGGCGTAGCCACGCGGGGTGATGTGCAACTGCTCTGCCTGACTGTGCGTGAGTCGCGCCGCCATCGCTCTGGCGCTGCCTATCTCCTGTTCGAGAAACGGCAGTGCGCCAAAGTGGTGCGCGTAGGCATAATCCACCAGACTTTCCAGCCAGGCGCTGTGGCTCTCGCCAATCAGCGCCTCGTGAATCGCCTGATAGCTGCCGCCCGTTGGAAAACGTCGCAGGAACCAGCGATACAGGTCGCGGCTAACGTGCAGCGCGCGCAGCTGTTCACGTGTTATGTGCGGTTCTCTGTGGGTCGGCATCATGGGTGCTCCGTTAGTGCCTGTGGTAACCATCGACCATACTGCGGAAAGTCTGGGTCGGCGTGCGCCCGGTGGTGCACAGATAGAGGTGCCCACAGATAAAGAACACGCTGAGTACAGCCAGCATAAAATGCACTGGCAGCAGCCAGGCTTTCACCAAAACCCATCCGGCGGGCAGCCACAGCGGGTTATGCAGCAATACGCCTGAGAGCAGCAGTAGCGGCACCAGACTGTACATCACCCCCAGATAAGCCACCTGCTGTAGCGGATTGAACTTGGCGCGCGGCGTGGCCGGGAACGGATGGTCTTCACCTTTGATAATGCCGTAGAGGTAAAAGCGCACTTGTAGAAAAGCCCGTTGGCCCCATCCCTGTCGCTCGATAACGTAATGGTGTCCGTTACCGCCCAGCGCGTTAATCAGCACAAATGCCAACCAGCACGCCAGCAACAGATAGCCGCACAGGCTGTGTAGCGACACCAGCAGCGCGGTATCGTGCGCGCCGAGCAGCGCAAAGTGGTTGATAAAACCGCTCGCCAGCAACAGGATAAACAGCAGCGCGTTGCTCCAGTGCCACAACCGAACCGCACGCGAGTAGAGATACACTTTTTCCTCGTGTCCAGCGGCATGCGGTGCGGCGAAGCGGTAACGCAGGAAACCGTGCAGCGCCAACACGCCCAGCATGCCGACAAATGCCACGCCAGCCAGGATCAGCCAGATAGGCCAATAGTCGGGGGTGTAGAGATAAACATACTGATACAGCTGGGACTGAAATTGCTCAGCGTTAGGCATGATATTCATACGTTCACCTTCTTCACTTCATGGGGACCCGGCCGACGATAGAGGTGCGGTTTGCCCACATTTGGCAACTGATACTCATAGTAGTCGTGTGTTTTCAGCCAGTTCTGCACCACTTCGCTGTCTTCCCGTCCGAAGATCAGCGCATTTTGCGGACAGGCACTGACACAAATCGGCGGGAATCCTTTCATCAGGCGCGATTCCAGACAGAAGTCGCATTTATCCGCCACATGGGTAACAGGGTTCAGGTAGCGCACCTGATACGGGCACGCGGAGATGCAGTAGCTGCACCCAATGCACTTGGGCTTATCCACCCGCACGATCCCGTTGCTGTCGTCGCGGTAGGATGCGCCCGTCGGGCAGACGGTAATGCATGGTGCATCTTCGCACTGCTGGCAAGAGTGACGGAAAAAGTGATAGGTATTACCGGATTCAGGCGGCGTCATCGCAATGTGCGCAATGCTCATGCGCGCCGCGCCGGTAGGTACCTTATTGACCTTATGACAGGCAACGGTACAGATATTACAACCGTTGCACTTCACTTCATCATGGATCATGGCATAGCGCACGGGGGCGCCTTTTTCCGCTTTACCCAATGCCGAGAAAACCGGTGCGCTGAAAAAAATCACCGACCCCATGCCGAGGACAAATTTACGGCGTGAGCATGTCATCTTCCATGCCTCCCAGAAAGTACGTTATTCATTGTGATCCACGCATACCGGGCGCGCGGGCTAGGGGTTCTCATATTGTTCCACCTCAATCCATTCACAGAGCCCTTGGGCTTTGCCGACACTCATGTAGCGGTCGCTGTACAGATAGATGGCACCGTTGGAGGCTTCTACCTGGTGAATATCCTGATAAGCCTCCGTGTCGGCGAGAAAGCGCAACGTGCTGGCTATCTTGTCGTCATCAAATCCATACGGGTGTAGCGCCAACATGCGGGCCTTGAACGGGCGCGGATAAGTCTCGCACTCAAAGCGGACGGTCTGCGCCAACGTCGCGCAGGCGTCCTGCTCATGCGTGAAGATCAAAATTCGCGCGTAGTTATGGCTCATGTAACGGTCGGAGTAGTAGAAACAGGTGTCCTGCTGCGCTATCTCAACGATATCGCTGCTTTGTTCTTCGGCCCGAATCTGCATCAACAGGACATCCAGCTCCTCATCGGTTAACGAATAGGGCGGCGCTAACAGGTCGCGCCGATCCACCACCGTGCCGTTGGCAGAGCAGCCACGCAGGTAATCCGCCAGCACGAGGTAGGGGGCCTTGGGCGCTTCCTCGGTCGGTGCGGTTTCCTGCGCTGTCGGTGCATCGCGCAGTGCGCCGCTTAACGGCAGCAACAACCTGCGTCGGCGCATATCCGGTGCATCGCTGTCTGTAACGTCCTCTGTGGCGGCAAGCGCCGCATCCGGCAATGCATCAGGAGGCGTTGTTTCGTTATCCACAACAGTTTTCATGATTGATGCCTTGTACTCAGGCCGGCAACAGGTTGTGCGCTGCCAAATCGTCTGCTATCTCTTTCAGATCAAGACGCTCCAATACGGCACGCGTCGGGCAGCCCAGTTCAGGGTCCCAGCCCATGGCGCTGTAGAACATCGTCAACGATTTCTGCACGTCGTCGCGATCCATCTTGTCTGTGCCTTCGCTGAACGCGGGCAGTTTTGGGTCCTTATCGAACACCCAGTCACAGATCTGATCGTGCTCGCGGCGCATATCCATGGTGTTCATCAGCTTCACGGTGTAGGCGCGGTGTAACGTGAAGATACGTTCTGCCGCCAGATCGAGGCTGGCTTCGGTGGTATCTTCACCGGTGACGGCAGCAAAGAATTTCGCTTCCATCGCCAGATCGCCGCGGTAGTTCCGGCTTTTGTGCGGTGATACCGTCATCGGCCACACCCAGTTACACAATGTCACTGCGTCGTGCAGGCAGCTTCTCAGCAGCGTCCATTTGGCATAATCAATCTTGTAGCGGTTGATTGGGGTGTAGCTTTTGGTTTCGTCAAACGCATCAGCAGAGCCGAACAGCTCAGCGGCGATCTCTTTTTGCAGCTTGAGCGGCAGGCCGCTGCCAATGTAGTTGATGTGGGTGTGCGTCATGGCATCACGGTTGAACATGCAGTTGACGATCGTCCCCACCTGCGCCGAGGCTTCGTTGGCATGGTGCACCGGGAAGCCCATGGGCGACCACAGCTTGTTTTTGGCGTAATTCCAATATTCTGGTCCCAGATTCCAGCGCTCCGCGATGAAATAGGATCCATCGGACAAATGGCTGAATTCGCCAATCCGGTGGGCCAGACGGTGGTAGATATCCTTGATAAAGTTAGGATCGCCTTCTTCCATCAGCTTCCAGGGAATGGACGCATACTCTTCGGCAGGCAATACGCGTTTGAACACGCCGTGGGTATGACAGTAGGTGAAGTCACGGTGTAATTGACCGTAGTTACACCACAATCCCATGTCGTCGAAAATGCTCAGACCGACCAGGTTCCCGACCACGTTGCCATCGCCTTTTTCAGCGATATCTTTGGGGCCGTTGGGGAAAATGGTGGTGTGCACAAAGTTGGCCACACAGGTGTTGCCGCCGGTGGTCGGTCCGCCAAACTGCTTGGCCTGTGGCACGTTAAGCTGCGACATACAGCGGATCGGGCAGGAGTGACATCCGCCCATTTTCACCGTGTATTTTTCCGCTTCTGGCCCCAGATCGAAGGTGGATTTCATGGTGCGGAAACCGACGGTGTTCTGGTTGCCCGGTGGGATTTCGCCGGTTTCAATCGGGCCGCCTTCCGCCGCTTGCCAGTACAGACCTTTGCGCGCGGTCCAGCGTGATTTCGGGTCAGAATATTCAGCCCATGCCTGCGGCGTGCTCGGGACAACGTGGTTATTGTTGGCCCCGATGAGCTGCGTCATCATGTATTCGTTGAGCGCTTTGAGTTCTTCGCGGTTAGCGACGTTAACGCCGTGGCTACCCCACACCGCGATGGCTTTGAGATTTTTGGAGCCGAGTACCGCACCTACGCCTGCGCCACCGCTGTGGTTGCGACTGTTAAGAATGCCGGAGAGCGGCACCAGATTTTCCCCCGCCGGGCCGATAGCCGCGACGCAGGTTTCTTCACTGGTGGCGCGACAAATTTCTTCGGTAGTGGCTCGCGTGCCTTTTCCCCACAGAAAAGCGGCATTTTCAATTTTTACTTCATCGTTCTGAATATTAATCCAGACCGGTTTTTCCGCTTTGCCTTCAATAATAATGGCGTCGTAGCCCGCGTATTTCATGTAGGCAGCAAAGAACCCCCCCATATGCGCATCAACAACCAGGTGGCCCCGGGTAAAGGTCGACAATGAGGTAATATTGACGCGTGAACTGCACGGTGCGCCGGAGCCGGTCAGCGGTCCGACGGCAAAAACGACTTTATTACCCTCATCGAAAGGTTTTGTTCCGGCTGGCACCTCGTCGTACATGATTTTATAGCCAAAGCCCATTCCACCAACCATCTTTTTATATTGGCTGGAATCCTCTTTGCTGATGGTGCCGGTGCTCAAGTTGATACGTAATATATTACCTGTCCAACCGTTAATCATAATTTTTCTTCCTGCGTATGAAACGCCGCGTGAATAAGGGGATAACGCCCGTCGCCGTTATCAGACGGTAATCTCTTTCCACTCGATAATGGATAATGCCCCGGTCGGGCACGCCGTCGCGCATTCACCGCACAGAATGCATTTGCCTGATTTTTTGGTCTGCGGGTTAACGGTCGCCATCATCCAGGGGCAGGCGGTGGTACAGGCGGCGCAACCGATGCAGCGCTTGGTGTCCACGGCGATGCTGCCATGCTCTTCATTGAAGGCGATGGCCTTGATAGGGCAGGCTTTCATGCATTCGGGATCTTTACACTGCCGACAGGTGTCAGTGGTGAAATTGAGATCGCCGTACAGACCGCCGCCGGAGCCAAGCCCACCGTCGCCGTAGTAGAAATGGCGATGGATTTTGACGCGTGAGAAATAGGAACCAACGCTACCGTCATTAAACGACGTGCAGGCGGTTTCGCAGCGATGGCACCCGGTGCAGCGGGCGCGGTTTGTCACCAGCACGCCTTTGGGGGTGGTCGTCAGCCCGATAACGCCGCTGTCGATCTGTTCCTGTCGGCATCCCAACAGTGAAAGCAGTGCTGGTGCAATAGTGATTCCTGCCAGGCCTTTGCCTGAAATCCGCAGGAATTCGAGTCTTGTTAGTCCCAGATCCAATAAAGGACGCTCAACCTGATTAGGCATTTAATTTTCATCCTCCGCATACCCGAATACATGAGCACGGAAATCAACGCAGTACAAAACACGCAACAAGGCGGCAAGAAATAACGTGACAATAAACATCAATCGTTGTATAAAATAGTTAATAACGATATTTCATCATAACGGCTTATTACCCGCGTCTGTTTTGCGAACTGACTTACGATGCAATGTTGAATAGGACGGAGGTCATGATTTGCTATCAGTGCGATTAATAAGGTACTTGATATGCAATTTATTACTCCGTTAATCATTAACAAGAATGGGTATTTTATTATATTTATTCTGTGAGCTATATCGTAGAAAAATGAATAACCATTTATTTTTTATGGGTATTGATTATTATTCCTATTTACATCCTGTCAGATATATATCTTGTTTATCATTTCCTTTCTTTTGATAAATATATTCCCCGATTTCAACTTCTCTTAACAAAATAAATAACATTGTGAGCAATGTTTATTATCATTCATTTATTATTTACTGTTACTGGTCCGGTTTATTTTCTTGAGATAACTCTGTTTTGACTTGTGTCTGTGAGAAGGGAATTAGCGTGCAGAGGGGAAAAATGATTATCCACACTATTTGCATGGATTATAGGCGCCGTACTGTGCGAAATGTTAACGCTTCATGCGTGTAAAAAACGAACAGGTTACCTTTCGGTAACCTGTCGTTGGAGGAGCGGTCTGGCAGGAAAATTACTGTGCGGCAACCTTGGATTGGCGATAGGCATCTAGCCAGTCAGCGACGCGTTGTTTCTGCTCATCATTCAGCCACATGCCCAGCTTGGTACGACGCCAGATGGCATCCTCCACGCTGACAACCCACTCTTTGTCGACCAGATAGCGCAATTCCGCTTCGTAGAGATCGTGTCCGAAGTTTTCGCCGAGGTCATGAATGCCTGTAGCATTCGTCAGGATCAGTTCGCTGTGGGAACCGTAGGTGCGGGCATAGCGACGCGCCAGCGATTCCGGCAGATTGAAACGACGGCGCAGCGCAGCGGCGTATTCATCACGCGTTCCGGCCAAATCGCCGCCGGGCAGCACGGCGTTTTGCGTCCAGGCCTGACCGCTGTGAGGATAGTATTTTGCCAGCTTCTCCATCGCATGCTCTGCCAGCTTGCGGTAGGTGGTTAGCTTGCCGCCAAATACCGACAGCAAAGGCGCTTTACCGTGCTCATCCGCCACTGACAGCGTGTAATCACGGGTAATGGCCTGTGGAGAATCCGACTCGTCATCGCACAGCGGGCGCACGCCGGAATAGGTCCATACAATATCGTCTCGTGTCAGCGTCTTTTTGAAGTGATCGTTGTAGACATCCAGCAAGTAGGCCGTTTCTTTGTCGTCGATCTTCACGTCATGCGGATCGCCGTGGTATTCCACGTCGGTGGTGCCGATGATCGAGAACTCATCCTGCCACGGAATCACAAACACAATGCGGTTATCTTTGTTTTGCAGAATGTAGGACTGCGGTTCATCGTGTACACGAGGCACAACAATGTGGCTGCCTTTGATCAGGCGAATACCATAAGGGGATTTCAGCTCCAGCCCGTGATCGAAGAACGCTTTCACCCAAGGGCCCGTGGCGTTGACCAGCCCTTTTGCCTGCCAGGTGTGGGTTTCCCCGGTCACGCTGTCGACGGCATCGATGATCCACAGATCGCCTTCGCGACGCGCCCGCGTCACTTTGGTGCGCGTGCGCACTTCGCCACCGCGTTTCACCACTTCCTGTGCGTTCAACACCACCAGACGCGCATCGTCTACCCAGCAGTCGGAATATTCGAAACCGCGCGTTAATTCGGGTTTAAGCACCGAATCTTTGCCGAATTTCAGGCCGTGGCTGGCAGGCAGGCTGACGCGTTTGCCCAGATTGTCATACATAAACAGCCCGATACGGATCATCCAAGCCGGGCGCAGGTGCGGCTGATGGGGCAAACGGAAGCGCATTGGGAAGATGATGTGCGGTGCCATCTTCAGCAATTTTTCACGCTCGGAGAGCGCTTCGCTCACCAAACGAAACTCGTAATGTTCCAGGTAGCGTAGGCCACCGTGGATCAATTTTGAACTGGCAGAGGAGGTGGCGCTGGCAAGATCCTGTGCTTCTAACAGCAGCACCGACAAGCCACGGCCCGCGGCATCGGCTGCAATGCCTGCGCCGTTGATGCCCCCACCGATTACGATAAGGTCTTTGGTTTCCACGCGTTCTCCTCCGTGTCCAAAAAAAGGTCAAAATGTTCGTTTTCGAGCATTATCATAATCGAAAACAAACACCACAGCCAAGGATTAACCAAATAAAAACATTTAGGCGTGATGCAGATAACATATTGTTGAAGGTTGTCACATAAAGTATAGGGGATTGGTGCGAGAAAGGGTGCGTAATTGGCGGAGAATACGGTCATTTCTCGCGTTGGTGAGAAATGACCGTCGAGGTGTTATTTTTGCCCGTAGTAGGCGTTCGGGCCGTGTTTGCGATTAAAATGCTTGTGCTGCAACGCGCTGTCGAGTGGGCGTAAATGGGGGTTCAGCGTGCAGGCGAGCCAGGCCATGCGCGCCACCTCTTCCAGCACCACCGCATTGTGCACCGCTTCTTCCGCATCTTTGCCCCAGCAGAATGGCCCATGCTGGTAGGCAATCATGCCGGGTGTGTGCAACGGATTGCGATCTCCCAGCGTCTGGGCAATGACCACACCGGTATTTTTTTCGTACTCCTGCTCCACTTCCTGCGCCGTCAGCGGACGGGTGCAGGGAATGTCGCCAAAAAAATAGTCGGCGTGCGTGGTGCCGAGCGCAGGAATGTCCAACCCCGCCTGTGCCCAAGCGGTGGCGTGGGTGGAGTGAGTGTGCACAATCCCCCCTATTTGCGGATAGCGGCGATACAGCTCCAGATGCGTAGGGGTATCGGAGGACGGGCGATAACGCCCTTCAACCGGATTGCCCTGTAAATCCACCACCACCATATCGTCAGCCTGCATCACCTCATAGGCAACGCCGCTGGGTTTGATGACCACCAGACCACGCTCGCGGTCGATAGCACTCACATTCCCCCAGGTGTATGTCACCAGACCGTGCTGAGGCAGGGCCATGTTGGCTTCAAATACCCGTTGCTTCAGTTGCGCTATCATGCGGCTTCCTCCACGTGCAAACCGGCGCGTTCCATGCGCTGTTTCACCCAGTCGCGCGCGGCGAGCACCTCTTTGATGGGATCGGGGGCATTTTCGCTCCACATCTCAATCAGATAAGGGCCGTGGTAGCCGCTCTCTTTCAAGGTGGTAAAGCAGCGTTCGAAATCCACGACGCCCGTGCCGAAGGGCACGTTTTTGAAGACGCCAGGGCGGGTATCCTTCACGTGCACCGCGACAATGTGGCCTTGGCCTGCGCGCAATTCCATTTGCACATCATTATCCCAGGCCGAGAGGTTACCGATATCGGGATAGAGCTGGAACCACGGGTTGTTCAGATAATTGGCGTAACCCAGCGCTTTGCTGATGGAGTTCATCAGGGGGTAATCCATGATCTCCATCGCCAGTGTGACCTGTGCGCGGCTTGCCATTTCTACCGCTTGTTGCAGGCCATCGCGAAAACGCTCACGGGTGATCTCGTTGGCCTCCTGATAATAGACATCGTAACCGGCCAACTGAATCACGCGGATCCCCACATCTTGCGCTAGCGCGATCGCTTTATGCATGATGGTGAGCCCTTGGTTGCGGATGGCATCATCCTGTGAGCCCAGCGGGAAGCGGCGGTGCGCGCTCAGGCACATGGACGGTACCCGAATGCCGGTGGTGGCGATGGCATTGACCAACGCCAGACGCTGTTCCCGATCCCAATCCAGCCGTGCCAAGCGTTCATCGGTTTCGTCCACCGACATTTCGACGAAATCAAAGCCCAGCTCGCGCGCCAGCTGTAAGCGTGCCAGCCACGCTTCGCCGGGGGGCAACGCTTTTTCGTAGATGCCCAGCGGCACCGCTTTTGTCAGCATGTTACTTCCCTTAGCCCCACAGTTGGGCAATACGGCGTTTAAACTCACGGGCGGCATCGACCGGGCTTGCCGCATCGCGGATACTGCGCCCGGCAATAAAGACGTGAATAGGGATACCCTGGAATAGCGGCAGATCGTCCAGCGCCAGGCCGCCGGTGACGGTGACCTTAAAGCCCATTTCGCTCAGACGTTTGATGGCGCTGATGTCGGTTTCGCTCCAGGCGACGCCAGCGGCCTGCGCATCCCGGCTGCGGTGATACACCACTTGCTGAATCCCTGCTGCGCGCCAGGATTCTGCCTGCTCCCAGGTCCAGAAGCCGGTCAGTTCGATTTGTACATCGCCGTCGAATTCGCGCGCTACCGCCAAGGCACCTGCAGCGGTGTTGATGTCCGCGCAGCAGATCACCGTGACCCAGTCGGCATTGGCTTCAAAACACATACGTGACAGGATTTTCCCCGCGTCGGCAATCTTTGCATCGGCCAGCACGATCTTGTGCGGATAGAGCGCTTTCAGATCGCGCACCGCTCGCACCCCTTCGCCCACACATAAAATGGTGCCGACTTCGATAATGTCCACCTCTTCGGCGATCAGGCGGGTGGTGTTGTAGGCATCGGACAGCGTCTGGTTATCCAGCGCAACTTGTAACATCGGTAACTGTGGCATCGGGGACTCCTTATTCCGTCGCAGCCAGCGTGGCGCGATCGATCAGATCCAAAACATCCTGCTCAGTGCGGCAGGCGCGCAGGCGATCAAAATTCGCCTCATCTTCAAACAGATTAACGATCTGCATAATGCCCACCTCTTGGTGCGCGGTAGCATCCTCGGCGGCCAGCGTGATCAGCAGATCCACCGGATCGTTATCTTCATGGTTGAACGGCAGCGGCGTTTTTAGCGTCACCAGCGCGAAGCCGGTTTTCTTCACCCCTTCTTCTGGACGGCCATGGGGCATGGCAAGCCCAGGAGCGATAACAAAATAGGGGCCAAAACGCGCTACGCCATCGAGAATCGCCTGGTAGTAGCGTGGCTCAACCACGTCGGCGGCCACGAGCAGATCGACGCCAATTTTGACCGCGTCCTGCCAGGTGACGGCCTCCGCTTGCAGGCGGATTGAACGGTTTTCCAGCAGCGAATCGCGCAGCTTCATGGCAGCTCCTTACGCTTTAGCATCCTGAGGGAAGTGGGCATTGATCACCTCCATCAGCTTGGGACCGAACTCAGCGGCAGAGAGCATATTGCGCACGCCGACGACATACTTGTTGCCGCTCACGGTAATCTCATCCGCCACGTGGGTTGAGGCTATGATGATGTCCGCGCCGCTCAGCTCTGCTTTATATTCTCCGACGGCACAGCTGTTGACGGTGTGTGCCACCCCTTGTTGGGTCAGGAACTGATCCACCTTCATCTTCATGATCATGGAACTGCCTTGCCCACAGCCGCATACGGCCAGAATCCGAACTGTCATGGTGATTTCTCCAGCGTCATTGCGCGGTGGTTTGCGCGAGTTGTTTTTCCGCATCTTCTTCAGCGCGCAGGGTGCGGCTGGCAAAGTACATGTAGGCCACCGCGATGAGGAGAACCACGCCCATAAACCACAGGCCCAGCGTCATGCCCTGCATCAGCGGCGGTGCCAGAATTGACCAGTCTGCCATGCCCATCCAGGCCGACAGTCCGGTGAGTTTTACCGCCCATACGCAACCAAAAATCTCAATCATCCCCATCACCAGACAGATTTTCAGCGCCGCGCGCCAGCCGCCAAAGTGGTTGGCAAACACGCCGATGGTGGCGTTGGAGAAGAACATCGGGATAAAGCCGGGGATGATCATGATGGGCGAACCCACCCCAATCAGAATGCCAACGGCGATCAACTGGCCGATGGTGCCCCACATAAAGCCCCATACCACGGCATTGGGGGCGAAGCTGTAGATGGCGGCGCAGTCGATCGCCAGCACAGCACCGGGGATCAGACGTTGAGAGATACCGTTAAAGGCTTCGGACAGCTCGGCAACGAACATGCGCACGCCCTGCACGATGATGAAAATGGCGACGGCGAATTGGAAACCGGTTTGCAGGATATAGACGGTCCAGTGGGTTTTTCCTGCCATCTTCTGCACCGTATCGATACCGAATGACAACAGGATTGCGCCAAAGAACACGGTCATCACGATGGCGGTAGAGACGATGTTGTCATGGAAGATATTCAGCCAGCCGGGCAGCTTCAGATCTTCGACGCTCTCTTCTTTTTTACCCAGATAGGGGGCGAGCTTGTAGGCTAGCCAGGACGCGAACTGCTGTTGGTGGCCGATGGAGAAACCACAGCCGTCGGTCACTTCCTGCGTTGGTTTGTACATCATGTTGGAGGTGATCCCCCAATAGAGCGACACCAGCACGGCGCTGCACAGGATGGTGGTCCACATCGGGTAACCGAGAATATAGAAGAACACCGCCAGCAAACCCGCCTGCTGAAACATGATGTGGCCGGTAAGCATAATGGTGCGAATGCCGGTGATGCGGCGCAGCAGGACGTAGACAATGTTCAGTGCCAGCGCCAGCAGCACCGCATAGCCGACCCAGCTGTAGGCATCGCCCATGCGTTCGATGGTGGCCATCATCGAGGCGTAGGTGTCAGAGATGGCACCGTTGATCTGGTACACCTCAGACATCTTGGCGACCACGGGTTTGAACGTGCCCGTCAGGATGCCGGAGCCTGCCTGCAACAGCATAAAGCCGATGATCGTCTTGATGGTGCCTTTGATGATCACCGTGGCGCTTTTGCGCAACAGCAAGTAGCCGAGAAAGGTCACAATACCCAGCAGCAAGGGGGCGTTGGTCATGACCTGATTAAAGAAAATGGTGAAGATGTTGTAGAGAGTTTCCATGGAACACTCCAATCGATTTTTATTGTTACCGTTTTACTGCTATTGCCTGCCATCACGACTGCTTACGGGAGCAACGTTGTGGCTGACATAGCCGGGCGTAGGGACTTCAGTAATCACGAGTAATCGTATTGAGATTTTTGTTGATTGTTTGTGATTAAACTCGCAATTCTCATGGCACTAAAGATCATTCAATCATCAAGTTTTATTTTTTTCATGTTATTCAGTATGTTGTGTTTTTATTCTTTTGCGTTATTTGATCTTGATGTGAATTTTCATGATTTTTTTCTCACTTCAAGTGATTGTCAGTGCGATTTAACGGTGCTAGATTGGCATTAAGTTGTCGTGTTTAATCTTTTTATGATTACTTATGATTTATTTAATTGCCGATTAATGATGAGGTCACGCCATGAGCAAGATAGAAACCATTACCCGCGAATCCTGGATCCTGAGCACCTTCCCGGAATGGGGAACCTGGTTGAATGAAGAAATAGAACAAGAGCAGGTTGCTGCTGGCACCTTCGCCATGTGGTGGCTGGGTTGTACCGGGATTTGGTTGAAATCAGAGGGTGGGGCCAATATTTGTGTCGATTTCTGGTGTGGCACCGGCAAGCAGAGTCACGGTAACCCTTTGATGAAAAACGGGCACCAGATGCAGCGCATGGCGGGGGTGAAAAAATTGCAACCTAACTTGCGCACCACGCCGTTTGTGCTGGATCCGTTCGCTATCCGCCAGGTGGATGCCATTTTGGCGACGCACGACCATAACGACCATATTGACGTCAATGTCGCCGCCGCCGTGCTGAAAAATTGCAGCCCGGAGGTTCCCTTTATTGGTCCGCAGAGCTGCGTGGATCTTTGGGTCGGCTGGGGCGTGCCGCGTGAGCGTTGCATTGTGGTGAAACCGGGCTCGGTTGTCCGTATTAAAGATATTGAAATCCATGCGTTAGATGCGTTCGATCGCACCGCGTTGATCACCCTGCCGGTGGAACAAAAAGCGGCGGGCGTGTTACCGGATGGCATGGATCTGCGGGCAGTGAACTACCTGTTCAAAACCCCCGGTGGAAACCTGTATCACAGCGGCGATTCCCACTACTCCAACTACTACGCGAAACATGGCAATGAGTATGACATCGACGTGGCGTTGGGCTCATACGGAGAAAACCCGCGCGGCATTACCGACAAGATGACCAGCGCAGATATGCTGCGCATGGCCGAGGCGTTGAATGCCAAAGTGGTGATTCCCTTCCACCATGATATCTGGTCGAATTTTCAAGCCGATCCGCAGGAGATCCGCGTGCTATGGGAAATGAAAAAAGACCGCCTGCAATACGGTTTCAAACCCTTTATCTGGCAAGTCGGTGGCAAATTTACCTGGCCGTTGGACAAAGATAATATGGAATACCACTATCCGCGCGGCTTTGACGACTGCTTCACGATGGAACCTGATTTACCGTTCAAATCTTTCCTGTAGTTCGCAATGTAGTTCGCGATGTAGTTCGCAATGTAGTGCGCGACGTGGAAAACACGTCGCGCTATGATGATTGCTGCGCATTTATGATAAATTATGATGTAAACTTTTCACGTCGACGCCATGACGCGCCGCTTCTTGTTACCGGACGACTTATGACTGAATCTCAGCGCCATCATGCCATCATTGATTTCCTGCACCGCCAGGGGCA
Organism: Candidatus Symbiopectobacterium sp. NZEC135; assembly: GCF_025962695.1. Lineage (NCBI taxonomy): Bacteria > Pseudomonadati > Pseudomonadota > Gammaproteobacteria > Enterobacterales > Enterobacteriaceae > Symbiopectobacterium > Candidatus Symbiopectobacterium sp. NZEC135. The sequence goes on from NZ_JAGFPF010000012.1 coordinate 17,595, forward strand.
ACTCACTGTCTCCGATTTGATCGTGAATTTTGACGTTTCTCCCGCCACTGCGCGACGCGACATCAACAAACTCAATGAATTGGGCAAACTGCGCAAAGTGCGCAATGGCGCTGAAGCCGTTAACCTGCCGCGCCCGGCCTGGACACCGCTCAATATCTATCAGGCGCAGAATCTGGATGAGAAGATGCGCATCGCGCAGGCGGCCGCTGCGCTGTGCAACCCCGGTGAAAGCGTGGTGATTAATTGCGGTTCAACGGCGTTTTTGCTGGGGCGTGAGATTGTTGGGCGCGATATTCAGGTGATCACCAACTATCTGCCATTGGCGAATTTCCTGATTGAGCAAGAGCACGAAAGCGTGGTGATCATGGGCGGGCAGTACAACAAGAGCCAATCGATCACCCTGGCACCTCAGGAAGGGGATGCGAGCTTGTATGCCGGTCACTGGATGTTCACCAGCGGCAAAGGGCTGACGACGGAAGGGCTGTACAAAACCGATATGCTGACGGCGATGGCGGAGCAAAAGATGCTGAGCTACGTCGGCAAACTGGCGGTGGTCGTGGACAGCAGCAAAGTGGGACAACGCGCAGGCATGCTGTTTAGCCGTGCCGATCAGATTGACGTGGTGATCACTGGGAAGCAGGCTGACGCCGCTATTGTGGAACAACTGCGAGCGCAGGGTGTTGAGGTGATACTCGTATAATAAATCTTATATTGGGACACTGAATTATCCCTGTATTTCTGTCAGTAGCGTGAGTGTTTCGTGCGCGCTTACCAACGCCAGTTTCTGCAACCGCTGTTGCGCGCCCGACACGAGGCGCTCAATTGCCGCCGCCTCGTGGCTCCAGGCTTTTCGCGAGAAATCACGCCGCTACGCGGTGCCTTCGGCGTTCGTGTCCGCTACTCGGGCCGCTCCCGACGCGTTCCAGACGCGGCGGGAACTTTCGCCGCATCCATGCGGCTCACCCGGCGGCCACGCCCGTCTCAGCGTGATTTTTTACGCGCTCAAAAGACCAAACCACATCTTCTGCATCGGCTGTTGCGTGGCCTTTAAATATCCTACTGAGTTAGTGCGTTAGTAATTTTCTCGAAGTTCTCAAATGGGCAGAATCCCTTGTCGTTAGTCGGACACTCACTCAGTGCCAGCGTCACACGCTGTGGCGGGTTGGCGCGGTTAAGCGGTGCCAGCGTAGCGAGCTGTTCAGTCGATTGATACACGTATTCCACTTTCAACAGCGCCTTGTTACTGGCGTTATCGCGCCAGCGTTGGAACACCACCTTGCCGCCGATCGGTGTGGTTTCCAGTTGGTGCGGCAGATGGTACGGTTTCACACCCAGCGCGGAGAACAGCGATGCAACGTTTGAATCGTGACCGACCAGGAAGGTGAATTTAGGCTGCTGCTCGCCAAATGAACCGGCCAGCGCTTTGACCAAGTTGGCAGAGACGGCCTTGGCAACCACCGGTGCGCTAAACACTACGCTGTTGTAGTACTCTTTGATCGACACTAAATCAGCCAGTTGCTTCTCATCTTTGATGCGCCCCCAGCCGATCTTATTAATTGGTGTGCCTTCGTAGTATTGCAGGATAAAGGCATCAGCAATCGAGGTGCCGGTTCTCAGCGGGCCAACCACACCTGGCTCTTTGCCAGCCTCAATCTTCACGTCCGTTTCCTGTGCCATCAGGTCGCACTGCTTATCTTGCTTGCAGTTGGCGGAATCCTTGTAGCGAATGATCTCCGCCATCTGTTGGTATACCGGTTTCAGCCGCTCATTCAGCCCTTTTACCCCACCTTCACCGGCTTTTTGATTAATGGAGTCGATGGCCTGTTGTTTAAACGTGGCGCTGTCATTGCGGATGATTGGGTTAAAGGTAGCGTCCATCGTGCCCAATTTTTCTTTGTGCACCACCGGTACCAGACAACCTGGGAATGCACCCACGGCGAAATATTGTGCGGTGGAAATGGTGCGTTGCAGACTATTGGCGTAGAACGAGACGTCTTTATCCGTCGGGCAGGTATCGGCAGCCAGCAGGCGGTTATCTACCAGCCATTCGCTAAAATAGTGACCAAAATAGGCTTCCAGCACACCACCGCGCGTGGTCAGGTAACTGCTGGGGGTATCCCACTGTGGCCAGGCATCCGGTGTGACCTTGCCGAGTGCGCTGCTCGGGCTGGCTAACGGGGCGCGCAGGCCGTGACGACTAAACACCACGACCTGTTCAAGCGTGTAGCCATCCTGTGCAGCGGCGGGGAAAGTGAGCGCTGCGGGCAGTAACAGCGGGAGACAAAACAGGGCCTTGCGTTGTAAAGACATGGTGATGCTCCTGGTGAATGAATAACACATTCTCGTATGACATGCGTAACGGAGGCGTGTCATACGCGATCTTTCTCATCATGACCCTTTTTTCGCATAACGAAAAATGTTTTATTACAGAAATGTGACGATTGACTTACCTTACTGAAACAGTAGCATCTCTCTCATAGTAGCGTGCGCTGTGCCGTAATGCCTTTTTTCTTGGTCCCGAGGTGGTATTCGTATGGAACAATTTGAGTGTATCAGCATTGAGCAAGCCCATGAGCGTTGGCAGAAACACGGCGTGGTGGTGGATATTCGCGATGCGCAAAGTTACGCCACCGGACATGTGCCGCAGGCGCTGCATCTGACAAATGAAACGCTGTCTGATTTCGTGCGTGAAGCAGAACTCGATCAGCCGGTGATGGTGATGTGTTATCACGGCATTAGCAGCCGCAATGCGGCACAGTATCTGTTGAGCCTGGGGTTTGAGGCGGTATACAGCGTGGATGGCGGCTATGAAGCCTGGCAGCGCGATTTTCCGCAGGATGTGGCGTCGGCGTCGGACAACGCGTGAAGTGGAATATCCCGACGCCATGACGCGTCGGGATAGGGCAAGGTTATTCCACCGCCTGAATCGGCTTTTTCACAAAGAAGCCGTAGCTGATAGCCCCCAGCATGAGCAGGAAGGCACCAAACAGGAAGACATTGGTGAAGGTGCCCGTTGTATCAAGAATAATACCCGTGACGATCGGGGCGCTGGCCGCGCCGAGGAAGCCGCCGAAGTTCTGGATGGCACCCAGCGAAGCCACCTGAGATTTCGGTGCGATATCCGTCGCCAGTGTCCAGATAACCCCTGACGGCATCTGAGAACAGAAATAACCCAGCGACAGCAGCGCGATACATAACGTCGTGTCGTGCACGAAGGGAATCGGTGCCACGAAGCAGGCGGCCAGTGCTGCACCACACACGATCGGGATTTTACGCGCGGTAATGGTGTTAGTACCGCGACGAATCAGACGGTCAGAAATCACGCCGCCCACCAGCACGCCCAAGATCCCGGCAAAGAACGGGATGGAAGCCACCCAGCCGGTTTTCATCAGGCTGAAGCCCAACGATCTCTCCAGATAGCTCGGCAGCCAGGTCAGGTATACCCAAATGGTGAACATGATGGAGAAGTTCCCCAGGATCATGAACCAGGTGGTTTTGTGTTTGAACAGAGAGCCCCAGCTCGCTTTGGGCTGATTTGCTTGTTGCGTCTCAGCAACTGCCGCTTCGCCGTGGATCTGTACTTCTTCTGCGGGCGTCGGGTTACGGTACAGTTTCAGCCACATCAGCAGAATCGGGATACCGGCCAAACCGATGGCGATAAACATGCCGCGCCAGCCCATGGTCAGCAGCAGGATGGTCAGGATCGGCGGCGCAACGGCGTTGGCGATCTGTGAGCCAGTATTGATGATGGCGGTGGGAAGCCCGCGTTCATTGCTCGGGAACCAGCGGTGGGTGATCTTGATACCGGAGGTAAAAAACGGTGATTCAGAGATGCCCAGCATCATGCGCAGGCCATAGAACATCGAATAGCCGTTAACGAAACCTGCGAGAATGGTGAACCCTGACCACAGGCCGAGCGCCCAGGAAAACATTTTTTTTGGCCCGAATTTATCGACCAGCCAGCCCGCAGGCAAGTTGGCTAGCGCATAGGGCCACAGAAAGGCCGAAAGCAGCAGGCCCATCTGGGTGGAACTAAAGCCGAATTCTTTGGAAATTGTGGTGTTAGCGATGCTGAGGTTGGCGCGGTCGAGGTAGTTCACCACGGCGGCGATCAGCAACACCAGAATAATACTCCAACGCAAACGGGATATTTTTTGCATTGGTGGTGCAACAGCAGCAGGTTGAGATAACGATATTGTCTCTTTCATTTTATTTATTTTCCGTGAGCAGGCTGAGAGGAATCTGCGAATAAACGATTCGCCGTGAGTCTGGCTGTAAGGACGTTGGTGTAGGATGCAGGGCGCGCTGTTCTTGCGCCCAATCACGTTGGTCACACACGATCATGCTGAAAATCCCCTGGTTTTTTATTTTTCGTAGCGGGAGTCACGAGGTGCTCCCGCCATTTATTGTTATTTTTTATTGCGCAATTTTTTTCTGGTAATGCGCGGTGCCGTGGCGGATCTGGTCGAGGATCACGGTCAATCCCCAGAATTTCTCCAGCACGTCATCCTTGTTGACCCGGCAGTGAATGCTGTCAAAGGTGCCGCGACGTTGATGGTAAATCTTGGCGTTTTTCGGATAACCCAGCGTTTCAGTGACGGCAGCCAGTGACAGGAAATCGGCCAGTTCGTCTGCCAGCGCCGGGTTTTCCTGATGGTGGTGATAGAGCCACACGTACAGTTCCGGGTGGAAGTTAGTGAATACGCCGCTAAAGCCGCGCGATCCCGCTTTCATCGCCGGGAAGGCAATGGCAGCATTGGCGTTGATGATATTCAGCGGGGTGTCCTGCACCAGCTTGACGCGACGGGTTACGGTATCCAGATCGCAGCTTACGTCTTTCAATACCACGAAACGGCCGGTGTTAGCACAGTAAGTCAGCTCTTCGTCACTCAGCAGGCGGCGATACGGCGCTGGGCACTCATACAGGCCCAGCGGCAGCGATTCCGGCAGCGCATCCAGCAGGCTGTTCAGCGTACTGAAGAAGGTGTCGCTGCCGGTTTTCTGCGGATCGAGGTGGTTAGTCACCAGCACCAGCGCATCGATACCGGTTTGTGCCATGGCAGACAGCTCTTCGATTTGCGCATTGAGGTCGTCACTGATGTGGCCGGAAGCGATCACCGGCACGCGGCCTTTCACATGGTCGACAACGAAACGGGCGACGGCTACGCGTTCTTCCAGCGTCAGGAATTGCATTTCACTGGATTGGCACACGGCAAACAGCGCATCGACTTTGTTTTCCAGATACCAGTCAATCAGGTTGGCCAGGCCGGGATAGTCTACGTCGTTCTGTTCGGTGAACGGTGTAAGCATGACAGGGACGATACCATCGATTTTTTTCATTTTTTATTTCTCCGAATACAGACTGTGCGGGCGCGAGCCCGCAGGCATTAACGTTGTGATAAACGCGCGATAACCTGTTGATGTTCTGGCATGTTTGAAGCACCTTCCCGCTCGACCGCCAGGGAAGCAAAGGCGGAGGCGTAGGTCGCGGCCTGCACCATGCTTTGTCCGTTAGCCAGTGCGGCGGCAAAGGCACCGTTAAAGGCATCTCCTGCGCCGGTGGTATCCACGCCGAGCGCCGGAAAGGCCGGAATGTGTTGGAACTGGTGGCCGTCATACAGCAGCGCACCGCGCGATCCCATGGTAATGATGACGCGCTTGGCACCCATACGTGCGATTTTCAACGCGGCTTCTTTGGTGCTGTCAAAGTCATGAATGTCGATACCCGATAGCAGTGACGCTTCCGTTTCGTTGGGCGTGATCACATCCAGATAATCCAGATAGGGCAGAATCTCACTGGAGTACGGCGCCGGATTGAGAATCACTTTTTTGCCCAGCGCGTGCGCCAGCTTGATAACGTTCAGGGTGGCGGAAAAGTTATTCTCCAACTGCACCAACAGCACGTCTGACGTGGTTAATTCCGGGGCGATAGCCGCGACTTCATCATCGGTGATGGTCTGGTTGGCCCCGGGATAAATAGCGATCATGTTCTCGCCATTTTGCTGCGAGACATAAATGATGGCGTTGCCGGTGGGCTCGGTATCAGATTGATACAGCTTGAACGCGTGAATATCCGATGACGACAAATGGTCGTAGGCAAACTGGCTGAACTGATCGGTGCCTACCTTGGTGACAAAATAGACCTGTGAACCTGCCCGACTGGCGGCCATCGCCTGATTGGCACCTTTGCCGCCGGGGCCGAGGGCGCTGCCCTGCGCCATGATCGATTCGCCACCTTTGGGAAAACGCGCCACTTTGGCGACGATATCGACATTGAACGATCCTAAAATACACACCTTGCCGTTCATCTTGTTTCCTTTCTGTTTGCTGGTTTGATGCCGGGTCTGCTTTTCCAGTCGCTTGAGCAGCACTTCAAAATTTTCACTGCGTGGGGCAATCAACTCAGACTGCAAACTGCGCCGCACAATAGTTGCACCGCCGTAGCAGCGCTGAACCAGATTTAAACGCGCCAACTCGTTCAGGTCGCTGCGGATTGTCTCTTTGCTCACGGCAAATGCGGTGGCCAGATAATCAACACTGGCGCGTTCGTGTTTGGTTAAATAGGCCAGAATTTGATTACGTCTTTCTTCCAGGAACATGGTCACCTCGCTGCTGGATATGAGCCTAAAGGAGCGGCTATGGTTAAAAAGTGACTATTGTCATAGGATAATGGGCAAAACGGAAGCAAACGGAAGTTGGGTGGGGGAGATATATAACGAATTGCCAGCGCCAGCGGTGTTGGTGGCGCGTGCATCAGGGTAAACCGACGGTTTATCAGAACAATATTTCAACCCTCTTAATAAAACGATGTGATATTTTTATGACAAATCAATTTGCTAACGGATAAATTACGATGGCAATTCGCCTAACAGCCTTATCTCAGCCACGCTTGGCACAGGCGTTTGTCGACTATATGCAAACGCAGAATATTCAACTGGAGTTACGCTTCTCTGGGCAGGAAGTGGAACTTTGGCTGGACGATGAGGCGCGGTTGACTGAAGTACAGCAGGCGCTTGAGGTGTTCATTCAGGATCCGATGCATCCGCGTTATCAAGCGGCCAGTTGGCAAGCGGGATCAACCTCTTCGCCCTTGCGCTATGCGCGTTTTTCTTATCTACAGACGTTACAGCAGCGTGCCGGACCACTGACGCTGGGCGTGATGATTACCTGTATTGTCGTTTATTTGTGGATGACGATATTTGGTAACGATCGTGCCATGATGTGGCTCTCTTATCCGGATGCAGGACAACAAGGCCAGCTATGGCGCTGGTTTAGCCATGCCTTCCTGCATTTCTCCTTGCTGCATATTTTGTTTAACCTGATGTGGTGGTGGTATCTCGGCGGACCGGTAGAGAAAATTTTGGGGACGCGCAAGCTACTGACCTTGGCGCTGCTCTCTGCGGTCGCCAGCGGTTGGGTACAATCTTTCTTCAGTGGCATCTATTTCGGTGGTCTGTCTGGTGTGGTGTACGCCTTGATGGGCTACGTCTGGCTATACGGTGAACGCGTGCCGTCGGGCCCGCTGTTCATGCAGCGCGGATTGATGGCCTTTGCATTGTTGTGGTTGATCGCCGGATATTTCGATATTTTAGGTCTACGCATTGCTAATGCCGCGCACGTCGTGGGTCTGGTTATTGGGTTGGTGCTGGCTTTTTGGGATACGCAGCAGAAAAAAGCATGATCGCAACCCGGTAACATTACGGGGTAAGCGTTGCCAGCAGCACAGAGAAGTCTCAACCAGAGGGTTGAGTGGAAATCTGTTTTAGGGGAACAACGTGAGGCAAACACAGCGGCACGACGCCATCATTGAACTGGTGCGTCGGCAGGGATATGTCAGTACCGAAGAGTTGGTAGAACATTTTGCGGTCAGCCCGCAAACGATTCGCCGGGATCTTAACGATCTGGCGGAACAAAACAAGATCCATCGCCACCACGGTGGTGCGGCGTTGCCTTCCAGTTCGGTGAATACGGCTTACCACGATCGCAAGATGATGTGGTCAGATGAAAAAGCACGTATTGCACGTAAAGTCGCCAGCCAAATCCCGGATGGTGCTACGCTATTTATAGATATCGGGACAACGCCAGAGGCGGTTGCCTATGCGCTGTTGCAGCATAAGGATCTGCGGGTCGTCACCAACAACCTGAACGTGGCGACGCTGTTGATGGGAAAAGAGGATTGCAGGCTGATTCTGGCAGGCGGCGAAGTGCGCACCCGGGACGGCGGTATTATGGGCGAAGCGACGCTGGATTTCATTTCTCAGTTTCGTCTGGATTTTGGCATCCTCGGCATCAGCGGCATTGACATGGATGGCTCCTTACTGGAGTTTGATTACCATGAAGTGCGCACCAAACGGGCAATTATCGAAAATTCCCGCTGCGTCATGTTGGTCACCGATCACTCCAAATTCGGTCGCAATGCAATGGTGAATCTGGGCAATATGGATCTGATCGACTATTTTTTCACCGATCAACTACCACCACCCAGCGTAATGAAAATCATTGAACAACATAAGGTGCAGTTGGAGTTGTGCTGAGCCAGACGTGCCTTTTTCTGATTGATAACAGGGGAGAGGCACGATGGAAAAGCTGTCATTCAACCACACGCTGTTTATTGCTGCATTGCACCGCCAACGACAACACTATGGCGTGGCGGCGCTGACTTGCCTCAGCGCTCAGCAGCAGTGGCATGTCGTCAGTACGGCGCTATCGGAGCAGCTTGCCGCTCACCCGATAACCCCTCCCGATTCGTCCCCAGGCCGTCATGTTAACTACCTCTCCATGGAATTTTTACCGGGTCGCCTCACCGGCAATAACCTGATTAATCTGGGATGGCACTCTGCCGTGGCAGCGGTGCTGGCAGAGCAGGGGCTTAACCTTAGCGATGTGCTGGAAGGTGAGACTGACCCGGCATTGGGTAACGGGGGATTAGGGCGTCTGGCTTCTTGTTTTCTGGATGCGATGGCGACGGTGGGGCAGCCTGCGATGGGCTACGGGCTGGACTATCAGTACGGCCTGTTCCGCCAACGTTTCGAGGCCTGCCAGCAGCATGAGTATCCTGATGACTGGCAGCGCGATGCGTACCCCTGGGGTCGCCCGCAGCCTGCACTGAGTGTAAAGGTCGGTTTCGGTGGCGCTATCGAACAGCGCGATGGAGAGGCGGAAAAGTGGCAACCCGCTTTTTATTTTCTCGGTGAGGCGCGCGATGTGCCGGTGTTGGGCTATCAAAATGGCGTGGTGCAGGCGTTGCGGCTCTGGCACTCTACCGCGGAAACCCCTTTTGATCTTACGGCATTCAACGCCGGGCGCTATCTGGACGCGGAGCGCGCCGGTGTGTCAGCAGCCAGCCTGACGAAAGTGCTTTACCCGAATGACAACCATGCCGCCGGTCGGCGTCTGCGCCTGATGCAGCAATATTTTCAGTGCGCCTGCGCCGTTGCGGACATTGTGCGGCGACACCTTCAGGCAGGGCGGGCGCTGTCAGCGCTGCCGCAGTGGGAGGTGATTCAACTTAACGATACGCACCCGACGTTGGCTATCCCGGAATTGTTGCGCGTGTTGCTGGATGAACATCATCTGGGATGGGACGAGGCGTGGGATATCACCCAACGTATGTTTGCCTATACCAACCATACGTTGATGCCAGAAGCGCTGGAGCGCTGGCATGACGGCTTGTTCCGTCGTCTGTTGCCCCGTCATTTTGATATTATTAATACTATTGATACCCATTTCAAAGCGCAGGTGGAACAACAGTGGGGAGCACAGGCAAAGCATATCTGGCCGCGTGTCGCCATTCGCTACCAGCATCAGGTGCGCATGGCAAACCTGTGCGTAGTGGTCTGCTTTGCCGTTAACGGAGTGGCCGCACTGCATTCACGCTTGGTTGTGAGCGATCTGTTTCCTGAATACCACCAACTCTGGCCGCAAAAATTTCATAACGTGACCAATGGTATTACGCCGCGCCGCTGGCTAAAACAGTGCAATCCGGCGCTGTCGGCGCTGCTGGATGAAACGGTTGGAACGGCTTGGGCCACGGATTTACCGGCCTTGCGTGCGCTCGAATCTTACGCCGATGACAGTGCATTTCGAGCGCGTTATCGCGCCATCAAGCAGCAAAATAAAGAAAATCTGACACATTGGGTACGCCAGAATCTGGGGGTGACACTGGATCCTCACGCCCTGTTTGACGTGCAGATCAAACGATTGCATGAGTACAAACGTCAGCACCTGAATTTGCTCCATATTCTTTCACTTTACCGCCAATTGCGTGATAACCCGCATCTGGATATAGTTCCGCGCGTCTTTTTATTCGGGGCCAAGGCTGCGCCTGGATATGTACTGGCAAAAAACATTATCTACGCTATTAATAGCGTAGCGGAGAAGATTAATCGGGATAAGCATGTAAGGGATCGTTTGCGTATACTGTTTATTCCAGATTATCGTGTGTCGCTGGCGGAGCGAATCATTCCCGCTGCCGATGTGTCGGAGCAAATCTCTACCGCAGGGAAAGAGGCCTCTGGCACCGGGAACATGAAGCTGGCATTAAACGGTGCGCTGACAGTGGGTACGCTGGACGGTGCCAACGTGGAAATGGCGCAGGAAGTTGGGGAAGAAAACCTGTTTATTTTCGGGCATACGGTGGATGAGGTTAAAAACGTGCTGTCACAGGGTTACTCCCCGCGTGTGGTGCTCAAGCAGGTGCCGCAGTTGGCCCAATTGCTGGATGAGCTGGGCAGCGGCGCCTTTAGCCACGGCGACAAAACGGCGTTTGCGCCGTTGCTTGAAAGCCTGCTGGATAAGGGCGATCCCTATCTGTTGTTGGCCGATTTCGCGCCCTATTGCCAGGCGCAGCAGCGTGTGGATGCGCTGTATCGTGACACGGAGGAATGGACGCGACGGTGTGTGCTGAATACCGCGCGAATGGGTTTTTTCAGTGCCGATCGGGCTATTCATGATTATCAGACGCGCATCTGGCACGCGCGCTGTTGAGGAAAGGAAGATGTCATTCAAGGTAGATAACCCGAAGTTCGCTCCTGTCGGCGTTGCCGATACCTATACTGATGCCTACGGTAAAACGCACCTTGTCGATGTTGCGGTGAAAAAACAACTGCTGGCCATGATGGAGACAAGCAGTTGCGAAAAGGCACCGCTGCCCTCGGTTCGGGTTTTTCGTCAGGGCAAGGCGGCGCTGATTCCCCTCTCAGGCGACGGCGAGTTTGGTTGGACGCTGATGTATGAAAACGGGGGGCAGGTTCAGGGCAACATCATGGGCGGCAGCGAATTGCTGCTGCCGGATGCTTTACCACTGGGGTATCACGAACTGATATTGATGCGCGGTGAACAGCGTTGGACCTGCCGCGTGATTGTTGCGCCGCAGCGCGGTTATGAGCCGGAGCCTTTAATCCAGGGGAAACGCTGGTGGGGCGTTAACGTGCAGCTTTATACGCTGCGCTCGCAGGATAATTGGGGGGTTGGCGATTTCGGCGATCTGCGCCAACTGGTGGAGCAAGTGGCGCGACGCGGCGGTGCCTTTATCGGCGTAAATCCACTGCATGCACTTTACCCCGCCGACCCAGAGGCTGCCAGTCCTTACAGCCCCTCTTCCCGTCACTGGCTGAACATCATTTATATCAACGTCAACCGTATTGATGATTTTCAACAGAGCAAAGAAGCGCAAGCCTGGTGGCAACAGGATGACACACAGCGTCAACTCGCGGCGCTGCGTGCCGGGCGGTGGGTTGACTACAGCGGTGTGATGGCACAAAAACTGGCCGCACTGCGGTTGGCATACGACTTCTTCAAGACGCGCAGCGTGCTCGATCCGCGTGTCAGCGCATTTCGCCAATTTGTGGTCAGCGGCGGACAAAGCCTGCACCGGCAAGCCACCTTTGATGCGTTGCAAACCTGGCTCAAACGTCAGGGAGAGAACTATAGCGATTGGCAGCAGTGGCCAAAGCGATATCACGATGTGCATGGCGACACGGTGAAAGCGTTTTGTCAGGAAAATGAACACGAGATTGCGTTTTACTGCTGGCTGCAATGGGTGGCGAGCGAGCAACTGGCAGAGTGTTTCGCTCACAGTAAACAGCTCGGGATGCCTATTGGCCTATACCGGGACATGGCCGTGGGCGTGGCGCAGGGCGGAGCGGAAACGTGGGATGAGCGTAGACTCTATTGTCTGGACGCCGCCATCGGCGCACCGCCCGACCCGCTGGGGCCGCAGGGGCAAAACTGGTCGCTGCCACCGATGAACCCACACGTGATGCAGGCACAGGGATATCAGCCGTTCATCGATGTGCTGCGCAGCAACATGGCGCACTGTGGCGCATTGCGTATCGACCACGTGATGGGGCTACTGCGCCTGTGGTGGATACCCAAAGCTGAGCCCGCTACGCGCGGTGCCTATGTGCATTATCCGCTGGATGATTTACTGGCCGTGCTGGCGCTGGAGAGCCAACGCCAGCGCTGTCTGGTCGTGGGTGAAGATTTGGGAACGGTGCCAGCCGAGATTGTGGATAAACTGCGCGACAGCGGCGTTTACTCCTACAAAGTGCTGTTTTTTGAACAGGATGAGCACAACCACTTTCGGGCTCCACTCGACTATCCGCGCCAGTCGATGGCGACCATCACCACGCACGATCTGCCCACACTGCGCGGCTTTTGGCAAAACGTCGATCTGTCATTGGGCAAAGAGCTTGGCCTTTATCCTGATGAAGGCACGTTGCAGCAGCAGATTGAACAGCGCGACAACGCCAAACAGGGCTTGCTCGATGCGCTGCATCAGTATCAGCTATTACCGCAGCGCGTAGGGCGCAATGCGGCGTTAACGGCGATGGGGGCGCAACTAAGTCGTGGTGTACAGCGTTACCTGGCAGACAGCCGCAGTGCTTTACTGGGGTTGCAGCTCGAAGATTGGCTGGACATGGCGACACCGGTCAATATTCCTGGTACCACGCGCGAATATCCCAACTGGCGGCGCAAGCTGAGCAGAACGGTGACATCAATATTCAGCGATCGTCATCTGGAGCGTTTGATTCGCGATCTCGATCTACGACGTGGTTTGGCGCTGCCACCGGAAGCGGCGAGTGGAGCCGATGAGCGTTGACGGGTTCAGGCATACTCCCCACAGGGACGTGGGGAGTGAGGTAATCAATGCATCAATAGTATGAATGTTCGCCGCGCTGGTGTTCTGTCAAATCGCGCACACCTTTCAGTTCAGGGAATTTCTCTAACAGCTCTTTCTCGATCCCTTCTTTCAGCGTGTAATCGACCATGGAACAGCCGTTGCAACCGCCGCCGAATTGCAGGATAGCCATGCCATCATCGGTGATTTCCATCAGCGTCACACGGCCACCGTGCCCAGCCAACTGGGGGTTGATCTGGGATTGCAGCACATACTCCACGCGTTCCATTAGCGGCGCATCATCACCCACTTTGCGCATTTTGGCGTTGGGCGCTTTCAGCGTCAGTTGAGAGCCCAACTGATCGGTCACGAAGTCGATTTCAGCATCTTCCAAGTAAGGGGCGCTCAGTTCATCCACGTAGGCGGAAAGCTTCTCGAACTTCAGTTCAGTGTCCGAGGCTTCCACCGCATCCGGCGGACAATAAGAAACGCCACACTCAGCGTTAGGCGTGCCCGGATTGATAACGAAGACGCGAATTTGTGTGCCTTCTTCTTGTTTTACCAGCAGTTTGACAAAGTGGTCTTGTGCAGAGTCGGTAATACGGATCATAGTGGGTTAACTCAATAGTTGACTACGCTTATCGGTCATAATACGCCCATCGTGGCGTGAACTCCAATTCATTCACGGTAAATGCCATTTATACCCGTCATACTTCAAGCTGCAGGTGCGTTGGCTGCGTTCACTCACCCGAATCACTTACTCAAGTAAGCTCATCGGGATTCATTCACTTGCCGCCTTCCTGCAACTCGAATTATTTAGGGTATATGGCAACAAAGGCGCTCACGCATCGAGCAGCGTGCGGCACAGGCACCACACCTGAATATGCGCGGCACCCTGTGCCTGTAACACACGGCAGATCTCTGTCACCGTATTGCCGGTGGTCACCACGTCATCCACCAGCGCAATTCGCAGCCCGGAGAGATTTTGGTCGCAGGCAAATGCGTGGCGCAGGTTGTCGCGCCGTTCAGAGGCGCACAGGTGCTGTTGCAGGGGCGTATGACGCACTCGGGTGAGCGCATGAGGGTGATAACGGCAGCGCAGCCAACGGGCTAACGGCTGGGCCAGCAACTCGGTTTGATTGAAGCCGCGCCGCCAGCGCTGACGGCGATGCAGTGGTACGGTGAGCAGCACATCGGGTTTCTTAAGATTTTCTGGATCAAGGCGATATACGTTAATCCATCGCAGTAATATCTGTCGTGCGAGCACCTGCCCGAGTTCGATGCGCCCGTGAAATTTGAACTGTTTCAATAGGGTGGTGAAGGGCGGGCGATAATCAGAGACAAATGTCAGGCGGTGCCAGTGTGGTGGACGATACAGGCAGCGACCGCACGGTAACGTGGCATTGCCGGAGGGTAAGCCGCAGCGCGGGCAGCAGACCGGCGGGGCCGGAAGATGGCGCTGACAATAGCAGCAAATACCGTGATGGTAATGATAAAGCGGTTGTTGGCATAGCCAGCAATTGGCACTGATGGTTAACATAGCGGCCTCGCAACAAAATATCGAACGACTCGCAGGAAGATAATTGATGACAACGCTCTACTGGCACACCGAAGGGGAAGGGAAACGCGATCTTGTGTTGCTGCACGGATGGGGGCTGAACGCGCAGGTATGGCAGTGTGTTGCGGCGCGATTGGCTCCGCATTTTCGGCTGCACTGTGTGGATCTCCCCGGTTATGGCCGTAGTGTGGGATATGGGGCGTTACCGCTTTCTGACATGGCCGACATCGTGCTGGCACAGGCACCCGCGCAAGCTGTCTGGTTGGGATGGTCGCTGGGTGGACTGGTTGCCAGTCAGGCGGCACTCAGGGCGCCTGCACGGGTCAGCGCCTTGATCACGGTCGCCTCTTCCCCCTGTTTCAGTGCCCACGAGGCGTGGCCCGGTATTAAACCTACGGTGTTGCAGGGTTTTCAGCAGCAGCTTAGCGAAGATTTTCAGCGCACCGTGGAGCGTTTTCTGGCATTGCAAACTCTGGGCACCGGCAGCGCGCGTCAGGATGCACGTCTGCTAAAAAGTGTGGTGCTGGAGCAGCCGATGCCGGGCATTGAGGTGCTTGAGGGAGGCTTGGACATTTTGCGCCAGACCGACTTGCGCGAGGCGATGGCGTCGTTGACTCTGCCGATGCTGCGTATTTACGGGGCGCTGGACGGGCTGGTACCGCGTAAAGTGGCGAGCCTGCTTGATGAACGCTGGCCCGAGACTGACTCACTGGTGATGGCGCAGGCGGCGCATGCCCCGTTTATTTCCCACCCGGATGCCTTCGCCGAAACGGTTTGCGTGTTTGCTGGCGTCTAATGCGGTGTGGCGTAAAGGCTGAAGAATGTGTCATCAACGTTAATTTACATATTCTCCTCATTTTCTCCACGATGTTGCGAGTGCTGACAGGGTAAAGTAGCGCGTCATACCCGTCATACTTCACGTTGCAGATGCGTTGGCTGCGCTCACTCACCCGAATCTCTGACAGGGTAAAGTAGCGCGTCATACCCGTCATACTTCACGTTGCAGATGCGTTGGCTGCGCTCACTCACCCGAATCACTTACTTGAGTAAGCTCATCGGGATTCGTTCACTTGCCGCCTTCCTGCAACGCGAATTATTTAGGGTATATTAAGGAATTACATGCGCCACGTATAAAAATAGTCTGAAGGAGCGTTGTTTCGATGGCGAATTTTTTTATTGATCGCCCGATCTTTGCCTGGGTACTGGCCATCCTGCTGAGTCTGGGTGGCATGATGGCGATCGCCTCGTTAGCGGTTGAGCAATATCCCGATTTGGCACCGCCAAACGTGCGTATCACCGCCTCCTATCCGGGCGCTTCTGCGCAGACCATGGAAAACACCGTGACGCAGATTATCGAGCAGAGCATGACCGGGCTCGATCATCTGATGTATATGTCATCGCAAAGCAGCTCCGGCCAGACGCGCATTACGTTAAGTTTTGATGCGGGCACCGATCCGGATAACGCGCGTCAGCAGGTGCAGAACCAGTTGCAATCGGCGATGCGAAAATTGCCGCAGGATGTGCAGCAACAAGGGGTTACCGTCAACAAGACGGGAGATACCAATATCCTGATGATCGCTTTCGTCTCGACGGACGGCAGCATGGAGAAACAGGATATCTCCGACTACGTCGCCAGTAACGTGCAGGAACCGCTCAGCCGCATCAACGGGGTGGGCAGCGTCGATATTTTCGGTTCGCAGTATGCCATGCGCATCTGGCTCGATCCGTCCAAACTCAAGTCCTTTTCCCTGACGGCCAGCGATGTGGTGAGCGCCATTCAATCGCAAAACAGTCAGGTATCCGTCGGCCAGGTCGGCGGTACGCCATCTGTAGACTATCAGTCACTAAATGCCACTGTAAACGCGCGCTCGCTGTTGCAGACGCCCGAGCAGTTCCGCGCCATTACCCTGCGTGTGAATCAGGATGGCTCAGCGGTGACGCTGGGCGACGTGGCGAAGATTGAACTGGGGGCAGAAAACTACGACTCGCTGAGCCGCTTTAACGGTCAGTCTGCCTCCGGGCTGGGTATCAAGCTGGCGTCTGGGGCCAATGAAATTGAAACCGATAAGCTGGTGCGTGCACGGTTGGCCGAGCTGGCCCCGTTTTTCCCGCACGGGCTGGAAGCGAAAATCGCGTTCGAAACCTCCCCCTTTGTAAAGGCCTCGATTGAGGATGTGGTCAAAACGCTGCTGGAAGCGGTACTGCTGGTGTTTTTGGTGATGTACCTGTTCTTGCAAAATTTCCGCGCTACGCTCATCCCTACTATCGCCGTTCCCGTGGTGCTGCTGGGGACGTTTGCCGTGCTCTATGCCTTTGGCTTTAGCCTCAATACGTTGACCATGTTCGCGATGGTGCTTGCCATCGGGCTGTTGGTGGATGATGCCATCGTGGTGGTGGAAAACGTTGAGCGCGTAATGAGTGAGGAAGGGCTGAGCCCCAGAGCCGCGACGCGCAAATCGATGCAACAGGTGCAGAGTGCATTGGTGGGGATTGCGCTGGTGCTCTCGGCGGTGTTTGTACCCATGGCGTTTTTTGGCGGCACGACCGGCGCTATTTACCGCCAGTTCTCCATCACCATCGTTTCTGCCATGGTGCTGTCGGTATTGGTGGCGTTGATTTTAACTCCCGCGCTGTGCGCCACGCTGTTGAAACCGTTGGCGAAAGGCGAACACCATGGCAAACGCGGCTTCTTTGGCTGGTTTAACCGTCAGTTTAATCAGCTCTCTGAACGTTATGAACACGGTGTCGGCAAGATAGTGGTCAAAAGTGGCCGCTGGTTTGTGCTTTACCTCGCGATTATTGGTGTGATGGCGTTCCTGTTTCGCACCTTGCCTACCTCGTTTTTGCCGCAGGAGGATCGCGGCGTCTTTATGACGCAGATCCAGCTACCGCCTGGCTCGACACAGCAGCAAACGCTGAAAGTGGTCGAAAAGGTGGAAGCCTATTACATGACGCAAGAAAAAGAGAACGTGGTGTCTGTGTTTACCGCTGTCGGTAACGGCCCCGGCGGTAACGGTCAGAACGTGGCGCAGCTGTTTGTTCGCCTGAAAGATTGGGATGAACGTCCCGGCGCGCAAAACAGCGCAGGTGCTATCGTTGAACGGGCAACGCGAGCCTTTCGCCGTATCAATGAGGCGCGGGTTTTCGCCAGCACGCCACCGGCGATTTCCGGTTTGGGTAACGCATCCGGGTTTGATATGGAGTTGCAGGATCGCGCGGGCCTGGGGCACGACGCCTTAATGGCGGCGCGTGACACGCTGCTGGCGCAGGCGGCAGGGGACGCGCGTTTGACACGGGTTCGCCACAACGGTCTGGACGACAGTCCGCAAATGCAAATCACCATCGATCAGCGCAAGGCAGAATCGTTGGGGGTGTCCATCAGCAGTATCAACAGTACGCTGAAGATTGGCTGGGGCTCCACTTATGTGAACGATTTTATCGATCGCGGGCGGGTGAAAAAGGTGTATGTGCAGGCGGCTGCGCCCTACCGTATGCTGCCAGACGATATCAATAAATGGTATGTGCGTAATGACAGCGGGGGCATGGTGCCGTTCTCCGCCTTTGCGCAAACCTCGTGGATGACCGGTTCGCCGCGTCTGGAACGCTATAACGGCTTCTCCGCGTTGGAGATCCTTGGCGAATCTGCGCCGGGCGTCAGTACCGGCACGGCGATGGATGTGATGGAACAACTGGTGGCTAAATTGCCAGAAGGGTTTGGGCTGGAGTGGACCGGCATGTCGCTGCAAGAGCGCATGACCGGAGCGCAGGCCCCGGCGCTCTATGCCATCTCGCTGCTGGTGGTGTTCTTGTGCCTGGCGGCGCTGTATGAGAGTTGGTCCGTGCCGTTCTCCGTGATGCTGGTGGTGCCGCTCGGCGTGCTGGGCGCATTGATCGCCACCTGGGCGCGCGGGTTGGAAAACGATGTTTATTTTCAGGTTGGCCTGCTGACAGTGATCGGGCTCTCAGCCAAAAACGCCATATTGATTGTAGAGTTTGCCAACGATATGAACCACAAAGGCGTGGATATCATCAAAGCCACGCTGGAAGCCTCCCGCCAACGCTTGCGTCCCATTCTGATGACGTCACTGGCCTTTGTTTTTGGTGTGTTGCCAATGGCAACCAGCACCGGTGCGGGCTCAGCCAGCCAGCACGCGGTGGGCACCGGCGTGATTGGCGGCATGGTGGCTGCCACCGTGCTGGCGATTTTCTTTGTTCCCCTGTTTTTCGTCGTAGTTCGACGCCGCTTCCCATTGAGAGAGAAAACGGAGTAGTGCTTATTGGTCTCTCTTTCCTTATCCCCGTGGGAGTCACGGGGATTTTTTTCCTCGCCATAAACTAACGCGTTACGCTATATCACTCCCACCTGATTATGTGAGGTGGTCTGAGCAATATTATTAGCAATCAAATGATAATGATTGCTATTCATATTTAATGCTTAATTATCTGTATTTATGAGCATAACCTGTTGAATTGAGCCACGAACTGGTTTTTTGATAGCCGCCTGCTGTCATTAACGGTAAAAATGCGCCGAATTGTAAATTAACGTAAGGATTGCGTTTATTTTGCGTAGGCATTTTTCCCTTATCAACCTGTTTGCGTTGGGTATTTGTTCTGCGGTAAGCCACGCAGAGAGCATGACTCCTGCCGATCGGGCATTGATTGAACAGCAACAAAAAAACCTGTTAGAACAGACGCAACGGCAGCGCGAAGCGCTACAAAACAGTACCGTGTTACCCACGGTTCCTGAAGTGCAGCCTGTTGCGGATGATGCACCTTGCTACCGCATTCAGAAGATTGAATTACAGGGTGTCACGGTTCTTTCCTCGTCGGTACAGCAGACGTTGACCGCGTCCTGGGCCGGGCAGTGCATGAGGATGTCGGATATCCAGGCGCTCGTGCGTTCGGTGTCTCAGGCCTATTTGCAGCGCGGCTACATTACCTCGCAAGCCTGGGTGCCCGAGCAGGATATCTCTTCAGGGACGCTACAGATCGCAGTGACGGAAGGCCGTATCGAATCCATCACTCAGCAGGAAAAAATGCCGCTCACTCTTAGCATGGCGTTCCCCACTGCGGCGGGAAATGTGCTGAATTTGCGCGATCTGGAGCAAGGGCTTGAACAGCTTAACCGCCTTACCTCACAGCCTGTCACCATTGATATTCAACCGAGCAGCCAGTCGGGTTATTCCCGTGTGGTGGTGGTGCCTGCCGGAAATACGCGGCCGCTGCATGTAAATCTGGGAGCGGATAATAGTGGCAGCAAAGCCACCGGCACAGGCCAGATGAGTACACAACTGACGTTGGACAACCCGTTGCAGTTGGCCGATCTGTGGGTGTTATCTGCCTCACGCGACAACGCTTTTGTGCAGGACCGGCGCAGCCGCAGCCTTTCGGGCAGTCTGAGCGTGCCTTATGGCTATTGGCTGTTCAGCTATCAGAGCAGTTGGAACGACTTCCATCAGAATCTTCCTTTCCCGGGTAGCGCCTGGCGCTATGAGGGGATGGCACAATCTCATCGGTTGGGGGCGTACCGCACACTGCTACGGGATGGTCAGCAGAAACTGGCGCTGGATATGTCTGTTACGCGACGGCATACGGAAAACCGTATCGCGGGGCAGAGGCTTTCCAACAGCAGTGCGGTGGTCAGCAGCGTGGCGTTGGGTCCGCATTACAGCCGCAGTGCGGGGAATGTCTATTTCACGATAAACCCGTCCATTAGCCAGGGGCTGAGCACCCTGGGCGCGCCGCGTGATGATACCCGTTATCCCGATGCACCTCGCGCGCAGTTTCGTAAAGTCAGTTTGAATGCCAGCGTTTTCTATTCCTTCACGCCGTCGCTGTATTACCTGACGACGGCTTATGGCCAAACCTCCCCTGACAATCTGTATGCCAGCGAGCGCGTGACGGCCGGTGGCCTCTATTCGGTTCGCGGATTTAAAGAGCAGCTATTGTCTGGTAATCGCGGCGCGTACTGGCGTAACGAAGTGAACTGGCAACTGGCGTCATTTCCCATCGTGGGAGCGGTGTCGCTCACCGGGGCGGTGGATGGCGGTTGGGTCAGCGGGCAGGGGGGATTGGTTGACGGCGGTAAGGTGGTGGGGTCTGCGCTGGGGCTGACGCTCAACGGACGCTGGTTTACCCAGTCGCTGATGATGGGCAAGCCATTGGCTTTCCCCGGAGAATTACGCCCGGATAAGTGGGTCGGCTATTGGCAGGCGACCGTCACCTTATAGCGCCACGCTTTTGTATTTTTATGCATATGCACGTCTATGACATGGACCACAGCTAACGGAACTACAACAATGGAAAAATTGCACCATCCTCTGGGGCGCGGTATCAGCTACCTGCTTATTTATCTGACGGCCATTCAGCCACTGCATCCTGCCTTTGCGGCCGGTATTAATCCGGCGAATACCACTACTCAGGTTCAGGCGGGTAATGTCCCGGTGATTAATATTGCCACCCCTAACAGCGCAGGTATTTCTCATAATACCTACAAAGATTTCAACGTTGGCGCACCCGGTGCGGTACTGAACAACTCAACCGTGGCGGGAAAATCCCAACTGGCCGGTCAGGTTAATGCCAATAGCAACCTCAAGGGGAATGCTGCCAGTCTGATTATCAATGAAGTGACCGGCGGAACCCGTTCAGAGCTAAACGGCAAGCTTGAGGTCTTCGGTGCCAAAGCTAACGTGATGATAGCCAACCCGAATGGCATCACCTGCGACGGCTGCGGATTTATCAACACGCCAGGGGTAACGCTGACCACCGGCAAGCCCCAGTTCGACAAACAGGGGGCGTTAGATGCGCTGGAAGTGAAGAAGGGTAGCATCATTATTGGCAGTAAAGGGCTGGATGCCGTCGCGCAGGATTATGTCGATATCATCAGCCGTGCCACCGAACTGAATGGGAAAATTACCGCACAAAATCTCTCCCTGACACAGGGGACGAATCGTGCCAGTTATAAAGACGGTACGCTGACGGCCATCGCCGGTGAAGGCGCACAGCCGCAATTGGCAGTCGACACCAAAGCACTGGGCGGGATGTATGCCAACAAAATCCGGCTGGTCGCTAACGAAGAAGGCGTTGGGGTTAATTTGGCGAATCTGACCTCTACGCAGCAAGGGATCACGCTCGATACTAAAGGCAAAATTCAGCTAGGCAATACCGCTGCCAAGACTGATTTGAATATCACCGCGAAACAGACCGACATCATCAAAGGGGCGACGGTTAAAAGTGAGCGTGACATTACCGTTGCCAGCACCACGTTAAACAACAATGGCACGTTGAGCGCAGGAAAAGACATGCGCTTGTTTAACGATAACCTGACCAATACCCAGGCCACCATTCAGGCGAATAATAACCTGTGGATTCAGAAAGATGCGGTGGGCAACAAAGGTGTCAAGGTTGAAAACCGTTCGGGGACGATAAAGACCACGGCGGGGGATTTGGTGATCCGTACGGGGCAGTTAGATAATGTGCGAGATACGTTTATTATGCAGGAGAAAGAGATATTACCTGATTCTGCATCGATTAACTCCTACATTGGCATAACGTATATTCTTCGCCCTCCACTTCCTGGAACACCTACTCCCCTGATTTTTAGAGGGGAGTTTGACTCTACAATAAGTAAAAAGTGGTTCGGACATGTTGATTTATACAAGAATAACAAATTAAATACGTCAACAACGAGTGTGGTTAACGTGGTTGCAAGTCCTTTGTCAGAGATATCATCGGGTAAGGACTTATATATTAATTCTGGCATTTTAAATAATTCATCAAGTGCGATCTCTGCCAAGAATAACGTCATTATGACAGGTGGTGTTCTTCAAAATAAATCGATGCTGACATTCTTGGTAGATAGTTATGATGTGTTGAAATTGAATCAAATAGTGTCTATACCAAATTTTTTGTCTGAGGAAAATATAAAAGAAGTTCAATCTGTTACAAATCCAACTAGATTTCAAATAATACCTATTAAATATACTCTTGATAAAAAAACCGAAAGCATTTTGGTTAAGGGGGTTATTCCTGGAGTAATTAATGCTGGCCGGGATATCGTAGCTGATTTTAATGATGATGTTGTTTTTGAATCATCCAATAAAAGTAAAAATGGATTTGAACAGGTAGTTCACCCCGAAAACACTCCAGATTCACTATCCGCGAAAAATATTACTATACATGCTAAAAATATAAGGGGTGAATATGGGGTTAATGTGGTTGGTGATATTGTTTTTATTGCTGATGAAAATATAAAGATTGAAGGATCTAGGGTTGTGGCTGGTAATGGAATATCAGTAATTTCGGGTGATGGTATTGATGTTAAACAAAGTGACCTCTTTGCGAAGAATATCAGTTTACAGAGTCGTTCTGGTGATGTTAATGTTTATTCTGACGGCGATATTAGTCACTTCTATGAAAATGGTACTCGTCAACTGAGTCAACTCAACCCATCTGACACACTGTCTATCCATGCTGCTAAAAATCTTGGATTGTTGGGTGTTTTCTTCGGAAAGAATATTAATACAACCTTAACTTCAGGTCAAAATCTGACCATAAAAAGTGATGAAGACTTTCTACAACTAGAACGACTCGGCACCGTAAGTTCTGATGTTGAAAAACTGGCTTATTTTAATGACGCATTGAAAAAATTCAGTATTATGGATTCCATAGGCGATATTACGTTTAATGCAGGAAAAAACCTTGATATCGCAGGCATGACACTGAATGCTACAAAAAATATTAGCCTGACGGCCGGGGAGGACATAAACCTCACCCCAAAATCACTGGTGACCATACCTGAGTCCCTTTTTCCTGAATCACGAAAGGCGGAGTTAAGCAGTCGCCTTAGCGCGGGTAATCAGTTACTGATCTCCAGTGGAAGAGATTTACTGGCTCAATCCGCTGATCTCTCTGCACAGGGGAATACCACCCTGCTGGCAGGCAACAACCTGAGCCTCTTCGCAACGGGCTATTCAGCCCTTGATAGCACCAATGACAATAACAAAGACGATCGCTATCTCACGGCGCGTGTGCATGCAGGAAAAAAACTGACGCTGGCCGCCAATGGGGATTTCATCGCTAATGGCACGGATTTCTCTTCCGAAAACGATATGACGCTCAGTTCCGGCGGAAAAATGGAACTGAACGCGGTAAGTAATCATATCTACCGCGAAGGAGGAAATGCGTACAGCGAAACCGTGACACAGAAAAATGCCACCCTTAACAGCGGAGGTGTCCTAACCCTGCTTTCCAACGGCAGCATCCTGTTTCAGGCGACACAACTTATTGCTAAAGGGGCGCTAGATGCGGCGGCCAAGGGGGGATTCCTCTATGCCCAGGCGATGGAAGAGTCCAGCCACTATGAAAAAACCACCACCAAGCGCAAGTGGTACGGCAAGAAAACCACCATTCGGCAAGTCAGTCACACTGTGACAAATAAAGTGACTGAATTCACCGCAGGCGGCGATATCAACCTGTTAAGCCGTGATGACAGTACTTATGAAGCCAGCAAAATCAACGCGGGAAAAAATGCCAAACTGACCAGCACCAACGGCAAGGTCAACTTCAAAGCCGTGAAAAATACCGCGTTTGAGCAGACCATCACCACCTCGAAAGGTTTTTTCATTAAGAACGCGGACAAAGGCTACACCAAAGATACCTGGGTATTGCCGACCGTTTATACCGGTGGAAAACTCACCGTTGATGCTGCCAACGGCGTGAGTGCGGATGTAAAGGCGCAAAATGCTCAGGCTCTGCAAAACACTCTGTTGACCCTGGGAAATACGCCCGGCACCGCCTGGCTGAAAGATCTCAACACGCGCAAAGATGTGCAGTGGACACAGGTACAGGATGCCTACAGTAACTGGAACCACAAGAGCCAAAGCCTCAATCCGGTTGTTGGCGCGGTTATCGCCATTGCGGTTGCTGCGGTAACGGCAGGCGCGGGGCTTGCTGCTCATGTAGCTGATTTGGCAGCAGGTACGTTGGGGAGCACCAGTGCGGCAGTTACTGCCGCTACCTATGGTGCGGCCTATTCTGGTATGACGGCAATCACCTCTCAGGCTGCTGTGGCATTGCTCGATAATCAGGGAAATATCAGCAAAACGCTGGAAGCGTTAAGCAATAGCAACTCTGTGAAATCGCTGGTTACCGCCATGGTGATTGGTGGTGCGCTCTCAGGGTTTGATTCTGTTATGGGCTTTGATAAAGCCGCAGGCGGTGCAGCTGGCACTAACGCTGGTAATGCCAAACTGCCGCTGCTGAGTAACGGCGACTGGAGCAAGATTGCCCAGCGTGTGGCAGGACAGTCGATCATCAGTTCCAGCCTGAATACCACCATCAATGGCGGCAGTTTTAAAGATAATTTCACCACGGCGTTGCTGGCAAATATCGGTAATCAGTTTCAGGCGGAAGGGGCATTCCTGATTGGAGAGAACGGTGCAGTGCTTGAAGCTCCGGGTAAGATGCTCAGCCATGCTGTTGTTGCAGGTATTGCGGCGGAGATCAGTGGTGGAAATGTTAAAGGTGCAGCTGCAGGTGCTTTGGCGGCAGAATTAGCTGCAATCACATTAGGTAATACATTTGTTGATCCTGCTTTAAGAGAAATTCAAATAACCTCTACCGGAAGAATTATTGGTGCTTTAACTGGTGCCGCGATTACTGGTAAAACTAGCGGAGTAAATAGTGGGGCTAATTCTGCTGAAAGCGTTTTACAATTTAACTTCTTAATGCATGAAGAACCGAAGAAACTAGCTGAAAAATACGCTGCGTGTAAAGGAGACGCACGGTGTGAAAATGATATACGTAAAGAGATAAATAAAAAATCAGCAGAAAACCAAGAGACATTTGAAGGGTGCCGGGCATCAGGCAACGCTACCTGTATTAACGATATGCTATATGGAGTTTCAGACGCTAGAGGTTACGATGACCTGGGGAAGTTGATTGGCTTTGACCTAACCAACTCATACAAAGAGATGGGGCAGAATGCTTATGATCGCGCCAATATCTGCGGTGGAGATATGAGCTATGGATGCGGCCTCAAATTGTGGGCGGATCAACTACCAGGAGAACTATTAGGTGGGGTATTATCGTGGGGGATTGGTAGGGCAGTAAGTCCGCTAATTAGTAAATATTTTTCGGAAACAGGGGTTCTCTCAGCCAAAGAGATTACTAACCGGCAGATTAACGGTATATGGGTTGATACAAATGGACTCCCACTTCCCGTGCCACCGAGTGTGGGCGCTGCAGGTCGGGTTCCTATTGTGTTGCAAACAGGAGGAAACACGATAAGCTCAAGAACAGCTAATGGTTTGAATAAAGCATTCAACAAAGAATTGACAAACAGAGACTGGGGACGAGCTCTTGAATCATTGAAGTCTGACTATAACTTACGTAATGACTTTCATGGAAGAATATTAGATAATGGTAACTACATTGATAAAGCTGGAAAAATTGTCGGTAACATTGGAGATTATTTACCATGAATACAATTAGTTCAAGAATTACACCAATATCTCCTAACTATGAAACATGCCTGGAATGTCGTGTAAGTTTGTTGATTTATCCTGGTACAATGCATCCAGATGAGGTAAGTGCCATATTAAATATGGAGCCTTCTCAAAAAAATATAATCGGTGATAAAAGAATTAACAGCTTAGGAAGAACGCGTGAGATAAAAATAGCGGGTTGGTTTCTTTCATCCGAAATGTTTGTTTCCTCAAAAGATCTTAGAGACCATATTAACTGGATTACGGCTAAACTTAATCCTGCAAAAGCAGGGTTGAAAAAACTCCAAAACACGCCAGGAATTAAGATGACACTGAGTTGTGTCTGGTGGTCTTCGCTCGGTCACAGTGGCCCTGTTTTATGGCCAGAACAAATGAAAGCATTAGCAGATTTAGATCTCGAGTGCTCTTTTGATATCTATTTTGATTCTACCCAATCAAGCTGATATCAGCTATGTCAAACCAAAGATACCTGGATTTATGTGGGACTTATCCGGTCCAGGTATTTTCACTACCTACTCCCATAAAAATTACAATAATTTCAACGTTAAGATAATATCTAGCCATATTCTCTGCGCTCCGTATGGGCAGTGTGAATGTATCCGGCAATGGCTTAATTGGCAAAGGATGTTCGAGTTTAAAATATCAGAATTACCTAATAACAAAGAGTTTGTAATAACTAAAAATACAGGGTAAGAATATACAGTATTGGATAGCACTTTTCATGAGTTAGGTGGTAATATCTCAGCTAAAGGAACTATCTTTACAGAACGTTCCGCTTGCGAAAGTTGTTTGGGTGTTATTAAGCGGTTTCAGGATGGATACTCTAACATTAATATAAATGTACTTGGTGATAATTATGTTGGGTTGATTCCGGTTAAAAAAGGATAAGTGAGAATGAATAGTTATGATGAAGTGAAAAATATTTTTTAAAACGCATGTTATTCTTATTGTAGAAATAAGATTCTGGTATCAAAGGGAAAAGGTATAACATGGAGTGATTATGAATCTGAGCATGGGTTTGCCTATGATGAATTGAATAATTCTTTTGGTTCTCCAGTAGAAGATCTTATGCTTGAAGTTATTACCCTCATCGTAGATGCGGGAAGAGCGTCAGAGCAAACTGAACAATATCACAAAAATATAATATCAAGTATTTTATTGAAGCATAGCCTTCCTGAGCTACTTAGTCATGTGTCAGAAGAAGACAGAAAAGATATCTTTTATGACATTTCTTTATTGGGTTTGATTAATAAATAATCTAATTAGAGATAAACAATGCGGTCCGATAGGGCCGCTTTTTATGCAAATAGTCGTAATTAATTGCAGGTAGCAGATTCACCTACCCTTTGACGAAGCTGATAGGTCAGGGTTGTTAACATCGTGACAGACAACTTTTTGAGCCTGACACAATGAAAAAGAGCAACAACTGTAAGTATCCCATCCAAGCGGACCATGCACTTTTAGATATCTGACCTAGCGTTTCGTAATGTCCTAGATGTCCGCTCATGGCACAGGACTGCTGTTACAGACCCTTCAATCGATCCAGAGATGTCTAACGCATCATCGATTTCAATAGCTAGGTTAAGTAGGGATTTTGGCGATGGTATGAAATGAGAAATTGGCGTTCACATATTGTGAACGGCAAAGAGTAGTGCTATCATGTTCACATAATGTAAACGGATGGAACGACCGCAAGATGCACGTCATTTCAAAAGAGCCTTTTGAGGAAGCGGCAAGGCGATATCCCAACGATTCGTTAGCCATTCGGGCGCTGTACCGCTTAGTACGCGAGACGGATTTCTTTTCTCCAACTGAGATGCAAACTCTGATACCGAGCCTGGATAATTTTAAGTATCGGAATAAGTGGTGGGTTTTGGATGTAGGAGGCAACAACTTGAGGGTTATCGCCTATATCAATTTCGTGAATAAGCGCTTCTATGTGAAGCACATCGCAACCCACGCTGATTACGACAAGTTGACCCGCTATTACAGGGAGAACAAAGAATGATTACCGACACTGCAAAAGCCATTGAAGCAACCAAACAACTCGTCGCTGCTGTCCCCTTCCTGGGGGGCAGTTTGTCCGAGAGCGATTACCGCGAAGCGATGGAACTGGTGGACTACCTGATCGAGAACGATGACGAGAACCCACTTATTGACTTCCTGGCGATTAAGATTGCTGACTATGAAGATAACAGCCCTCGTTTCGCTGAATTCAACAAAGCTATCGCTGAAATGCCGGTCGGCGTTGCACTGCTGCGTACCCTGATTGACCAGCACAAGTTGTCTTACTCTGATCTCAAAGAGGAAATCGGCTCTAAATCACTGGTTAGCCAGATTTTGTCTGGCCAGCGCTCTTTGACTATCACTCACATTAAGGCACTGTCGGCTCGTTTTAGTGTGAAACCAGAATGGTTTTTATAACAAATTAGATTATGTTGAATAGCACCGGTTGTTTGCAGCGGTGCTATTCGTTAATGGATTAATATAGACTGAGTATATACAGGTCCATAAGTGTGGAATGAATCGCTGCGGGTAACCTAGACACTTTCGAGCCGTTGATAATACTGCTGTTCATATTCGTTCGGCGACATCTGATCGCTTGAACCATACCGACGCCTGCTGTTATATAACATTTCGATGTAATCAAAAATATCGCAGCGGGCTTCTTCCCGCGTTCCGTAGATCTTTTTCTTTATACGCTCACGCTTTAGAAGCTGGAAAAAACTTTCTGCAACTGCATTGTCGTGGCAGTTGCCGCGTCGACTCAGTTCGGAATTCCATATATAATAATTATTATTATCCAGCTAATTATATTAATAATTTGTTATTTATAGGCGCGCTAATCATAACTATAATTATTAGTACTTAATGCTTACGAAAATATATTTATAAGCATGAGTATCGAATTAAGTGTTGGTCTCTTTTTTTGATAGCCGCCTGCTGTCATTAACGGTAAAAATGCGCCGAATTGTAAATTAACGTAAGGATTGCGTTTATTTTGCGTAGGCCTCTTTCCCTTATCAGCCTGTTTGCGTTCGGTATTTGCTCTGCGATAAGTCACGCAGAGAGCATGACACCTGCCGATCGGGCATTGATTGAACAGCAACAAAAAACCCTGTTAGAACAGACGCAACGGCAGCGCGAAGCGCTACAAAACAGTACTGTGTTACCCACGGTTCCTGAAGTGCAGCCTGTTGAGGATGATGCACCTTGCTACCGCATTCAGCAGATTGAATTACGGGGTGTTACGGTTCTTTCCTCGTCGGTACAGCAGACGTTGACCGCGTCCTGGTCAGGGCAGTGCATGAGGATGTCGGATATTCAGGCGCTCGTGCATTCGGTGTCTCAGGCCTATTTGCAGCGCGGTTACATTACCTCGCAAGCCTGGGTGCCTGAGCAGGATATCTCTTCAGGGACGCTACAGATCGCAGTGACGGAAGGCCGCATCGAATCCATCACTCAGCAGGAAAAAATGCCGCTCACTCTTGGCATGGCGTTCCCCGCTGCGGCGGGAAATGTGCTGAATTTGCGCGATCTGGAACAAGGGCTTGAACAGCTTAACCGCCTTACCTCACAGCCTGTCACCATTGATATTCAACCGGGCAGCCAGTCGGGTTATTCCCGTGTGGTGGTGGTGCCTGCCGGAAATACGCGGCCGCTGCATGTGAATCTGGGGGCCGATAATAGTGGCAGCAAGGCCACCGGCACAGGCCAGATGAGTACGCAACTGACGTTGGACAGCCCGTTGCAGATGGCCGATCTGTGGGTGCTATCTGCCTCACGCGACAACGCTTTTGTGCAGGACCGGCGCAGCCGCAGCCTTTCGGGCAGTCTGAGCGTGCCTTATGGCTATTGGCTGTTCAGCTATCAGAGCAGTTGGAACGACTTCCATCAGAATCTTCCTTTCCCGGGTAGCGCCTGGCGCTATGAGGGGATGGCACAATCTCATCGGTTGGGGGCGTACCGCACACTGCTACGGGATGGTCAGCAGAAACTGGCGCTGGATATGTCTGTTACGCGGCGGCATACGGAAAACCGTATCGCGGGGCAGAGGCTTTCCAACAGCAGTGCGGTGGTCAGCAGCGTGGCGTTGGGCCCGCATTACAGCCGCAGTGCGGGGAATGTCTATTTCACGATAAATCCGTCCATGAGCCAGGGGCTGAGCACCCTGGGCGCGCCGCGTGATGATACCCGTTATCCCGACGCACCCCGTGCGCAGTTTCGTAAAGTCAGTTTGAATGCCAGCGTTTTCTATTCCTTCACCCCGTCACTGTATTACCTGACGACGGCTTACGGCCAAACCTCCCCTGACAATCTGTATGCCAGCGAGCGCGTGACGGCCGGTGGTCTCTATTCGGTTCGCGGATTTAAAGAGCAGCTATTGTCCGGTAATCGTGGCGCGTACTGGCGTAACGAAGTGAACTGGCAACTGGCGTCATTTCCCGTCGTGGGAGCGGTGTCGCTCACCGGGGCGTTGGATGGCGGTTGGGTCAGCGGGCAGGGGGGATTGGTTGACGGCGGTAAGGTGGTGGGGTCTGCGCTGGGGCTGACGCTCAACGGACGCTGGTTTACCCAGTCGCTGATGATGGGCAAGCCACTGGCCTTCCCCAGCGAGTTACGCCCGGATAAGTGGGTCGGCTATTGGCAGGCGACCGTCACCTTATAACGCCACGCTTTTGTATTTTTATGCATATGCACGTCTATGACATGGACCACAGCTAACGGAACGACAACAATGGAAAAATTGCACCATCCTCTGGGGCGCGGTATCAGCTACCTGCTTATTTATCTGACGGCCATTCAGCCACTGCATCCTGCCTTTGCGGCCGGTATTAATCCGGCGAATACCACTACTCAGGTTCAGGCGGGTAATGTCCCGGTGATTAATATTGCCACCCCTAACAGCGCAGGTATTTCTCATAATACCTACAAAGATTTCAACGTTGGCGCACCCGGTGCGGTACTGAACAACTCAACCGTGGCGGGAAAATCCCAACTGGCCGGTCAGGTTAATGCCAATAGCAACCTCAAGGGGAATGCTGCCAGTCTGATTATCAATGAAGTGACCGGCGGAACCCGTTCAGAGCTAAACGGCAAGCTTGAGGTCTTCGGTGCCAAAGCTAACGTGATGATAGCCAACCCGAATGGCATCACCTGCGACGGCTGCGGATTTATTAATACGCCAGGGGTCACGCTGACCACCGGCAAGCCCCAGTTCGACAAACAAGGGGCGTTAGACGCGCTGGAAGTGAAGAAGGGCAGCATCATTATTGGCAGTAAAGGACTGGATGCCAACGCGCAGGATTATGTCGATATCATCAGCCGTGCCACCGAACTGAATGGGAAAATTACCGCACAAAATCTCTCTCTGACACAGGGGACCAACCGTGCCAGTTATAAGGACGGTACGCTGACGGCCATCGCCGGTGAAGGCGCACAGCCGCAATTGGCGGTGGACACCAAAGCATTGGGCGGGATGTATGCCAACAAAATCCGGCTGGTCGCTAACGAAGAAGGCGTTGGGGTTAATTTGGCGAATCTGACCTCTACGCAGCAAGGGATCACGCTGGATACTAGGGGCAAAATTCAGTTAGGTAATACCGCTGCCAAAGCCGATCTGAATATCACCGCGAAACAGACCGACATCATCAAAGGGGCGACGGTTAAAAGTGAGCGTGACATTACCGTTGCCAGCACCACGTTAAACAACAATGGCACGTTGAGCGCAGGAAAAGACATGCGCTTGTTTAACGATAACCTGACCAATACCCAGGCCACCATTCAGGCGAATAATAACCTGTGGATTCAGAAAGATGCGGTGGGCAACAAAGGCATCAAGGTTGAAAACCGTTCGGGGACGATAAAGACCACGGCGGGGGATTTGGTTATTCGTACGGAACAATTAGATAATCTCCGGGATGAGATTATCGTGACGAATAATGATGTCATCCCAACGCAAAGTGCTAAAAAGAATGTTGAAAAAAATCAAGCGTCAGAATGGGATAATAAAAAATATTTTGGTTTTTTATCCAACTTTAAGGATGGATACCCTGAAAAATGGTTCGGTGAAATCGATATAACGCCGATGTATACTTCATCGACAGATCCTATAGGTATCAATGTTTCGAGATATAATTTTTCTTCATCTGTTAGCCCTGAGTCCAAAATTACTGCTGGAAATGATTTGTATGTAAATTCGAGTTTCGTAAATAACATCTCCAGCCAGATGACATCCGGTAAAGATTTAATTCTAACAGGGAAACAATTAAACAATAATAGTGTTCTGTATGGTACGGTTAATAAATTCAATATCTACAGGGTTACAGGAACTGAAGAAGTTCAGGGGAACTGTGTAATATGTACAGTAAGTACTGTCCGTTTGGTTGACCGAAAAAACAGTTGGGAGATTAAAGAAAATATTCCAGCACAGATAGTTGCAGGAGGCAATCTGGTCGCTGATTTTTCTGAGCGGATCACCAATGAACAGCAGAAGTATACCACTGCCAAAACAGATGAAGTGATAGCTACAGATCCATATATATATTTGAGTGCAAAAAACATTCTCCTTCATTCTAATGATATATCAATTGAAGGTGGTGTTCATGCATCAAATGACCTCACTCTGCTTTCAGATAAAGATATTAGGCTTGGCAATGCACAGTTAACAGCCAATAAAAAAATTAACTTAACTGCAGCGGACAATATTAATGTTAATCAAAGTGTCTTGTCTGGAGATAGTATCGAATTACAGAATCTAGCAGGCAATATTAACATTGCATCCATTATCTACACTAATTATTATTCTAAGGATAGAACTCGTCAACTTAGCCAACTAAATGCATCCAATGAGTTATCAATTCATGCTGCAAAAGACTTGGGGATAACAGGAGTTTATTTCCAAAAAAATAAGAATACCACATTGACTGCAGGTAATAACCTGCTCGCCAAAAATGATGATACATTTCTGAAAATCGGACGACTCGGTACTAGTACCGATGAAGAAAAACAGACTTATTTTGATAATACATTAAAACAGCTCAATGCAATCAATACATCCGGTGATATTACACTGAATGCGGGGAAAAACCTTGATATCGCAGGAATTGAGCTAAATGCAACAAACAATATTAGCTTGACAGCAGGGGGAAATATAAACCTTAACCCTAGGGCACTAAATAATAGTTCACCATCCCTTTTCCCTTTATCACTGACCACTATTACAGGGGCGCTTTTCGTTAAGTCACGGCTGGCCGAGTTAAATAGTCACCTTAGCGCAGGCAATCAACTACTGATATCCAGTGGAGGCGATTTACAGGCCCAATCCGCTGATCTCTCTGCACAGGGGAATACCACCCTGCTGGCAGGCAACAACCTGAAGCTTTTCGCAACGGCCTATTCTGCCCTTGATAACACCAACGACAATAACAAAGACGATCGCTATCTCACGGCGCGTGTGCATGCAGGAAAAAAACTGACGCTGGCCGCCAATGGGGATTTCATCGCTAATGGCACGGATTTCTCTTCCGGAAACGATATGACGCTCAGTTCCGGCGGGAAAATGGAACTGAACGCGGTAAGTAATCATATCTACCGCGAAGGGGGAAATGCCTACAGCGAAGCCGTGACACAGAAAAATGCCACCCTTAACAGCAGTGGTGTTCTAACCCTGCTTTCCAACGGCAGCATCCTGTTTCAGGCGACACAACTTATTGCTAAAGGGGCGCTAGATGCCGCTGCCAAGGGAGGATTCCTCTACGCACAAGCGATGGAAGAATCCAGCCACTATGAAAAAACCACCACCAAGCGCAAGTGGTATGGCAAGAAAACCACTACTCGGCAAGTCAGTCACAATGTGACGAATAAAGTGACCGAATTTACCGCAGGCGGCGATATCAACCTGTTAAGCCGTGATGACAGTACTTATGAAGCCAGCAAAATCAACGCGGGAAAAAATGCCAAACTGACCAGCACCAACGGTAAAGTCAACTTCAAAGCCGTTAAAAACACTGCGTTCGAACAGACTATTACCACCTCGAAAGGGTTTTTCATTAAGAACGCGGACAAAGGCTACACCAAAGATACCTGGGTGTTGCCGACCGTTTATACCGGTGGAAAACTCACCGTTGATGCTGCCAACGGCGTGAGTGCGGATGTAAAGGCGCAAAATGCTCAGGCTCTGCAAAACACTCTGTTGACCCTGGGAAATACGCCCGGCACCGCCTGGCTGAAAGATCTCAACACGCGCAAAGATGTGCAGTGGACACAGGTACAGGATGCCTACAGTAACTGGAACCACAAGAGCCAAAGCCTCAATCCGGTTGTTGGCGCGGTTATCGCCATTGCGGTTGCGGCAGTAACGGCAGGATCGGGGCTGGCAGCCTATGGGGCTGATTTGGCAGCAGGAACGGTTGGAAGCACCAGTGCAACGGTCACTACTGCCACCTATGGTGCCGCTTATTCCGGTATCTCGGCAATCACCTCTCAGGCTGCCGTGGCGCTGCTCGATAATCAGGGCAATATCAGCAAAACGCTGGAAGCGTTAAGCAACAGCAACTCCGTGAAATCGCTGGTTACCGCCATGGTGATTGGCGGTGCGCTCTCGGGATTTGATTCTGTGATGGGCTTTGATAAAGCAGCAGGCGGTGCTGCTGGCACTAACGCTGGTAATGCCAAACTGCCGCTACTCAGTAACGGCGACTGGAGCAAGATTGCCCAGCGTGTGGCCGGCCAATCGATCATTAGCTCCAGCTTGAATACCACTATCAATGGTGGCAGTTTTAAAGATAATTTCACCACGGCGCTGCTGGCAAATATCGGTAATCAGTTTCAGGCGGAAGGGGCATTCCTGATTGGAGAGAACGGTGCAGTGCTTGAAGCTCCGGGCAAGATGCTCAGCCATGCTGTTGTTGCAGGTATTGCGGCGGAGATCAGTGGTGGAAATGTTAAAGGTGCAGCTGCAGGGGCGTTGGCGGCAGAACTGGCAGGTATAATCATCAATGATAACTTAGTGAAAACAGAAGGGTGGCAAGAAAAACAGGCCCAAATAAGCCGCTTTGCTGGTGCACTTATAGGGGCTGTTGCTACAGGAAATGCAAGTGGTGTAAATAGCGGTGCAAACGCCGCTGAAATTGTGGAACGCTTTAATCGACAGTTACACCTTGATGAAATTCAGGCCATAAAAGCGCTTTCCCAAGGTGATAAAGAGAAGGAAATGCGCCTGTTGGCGGCATCGTGCCGCAAAGTTAACTGTGTAGCGCAGGAGTCATTAAACTCAGAGGAACGTCAGCAATACGAGACGTTAATGAGGTTGTATCCTGTAACGCGCGAAGAAGAGGGAATGCTTGCCAATTATTGGGTGCAAAAAGAGCGTCAACGTACCAGTAATTACCCGCTTTATCTCGGTTATGACACAGAGCAACTGTTTACCTATACTACTGCTGACGGTATTTCTGATAGTCAGATTTTTGCAAGAAATCAATGGATTGAAAATTTTAGTGAGATGACTCACTGGTCCAGGGACTCCGTAGAAGCCATAGGATTTGGTATTTCGATCGCAAGTACATTTGCGGGCATGGGAAAGGCTGGCATTGGTAATCAGTACCTGTCAAAAAACCTTGTAACGCCAACGATGGGCTGGAAAAGCTATCTTGTTAATGAAGAAACTATACAGCAAGCGTCAGCATTTAAACAGCAAGTGACGAGCCTAAGAGCAGGGCTACCATCAGCTCCAAAACGTAGTGGCAATGTTGCTGTCGCGGATATTAATATCCCTGGAATTCCAAAATCGTTAGCTGCTCATAGTAGTGTAGATGTATCCGGTAATGGTTTAGTTGGCAAAGGAAGTGAGAGTTTTAAATATCAGGAGATACCTAATAGTCAAGGCTCTATAATAGCTAGAAACATAGACTCAGAATATAAGATACTGGATAACATTTCAGACAGGTTAGGTGGTAATATATCAGTAAAAGGAACTGTTACCATTTTTACAGAACGTCCCGCATGTGGAAGCTGTTTAGGCGTTGTAGAACAATTTCAGCAGAGGTATCCAGGGATTGAGGTAAAAATACTTGACAATAATGGGATTATATTGAAACCAGGAGCGAAGAAATGACAGAAGAAAGAATTGGTTATGAAGAAATTAAAAATTCTTTTTTGAGGTGTTATTATATCTATTGTAGGAATAAACTCGACTCATTTAATCGCCGAGGTGAAGTTTGGGGCGAATCTGAATCAGAGATAGGTTATGCTTACTATCAGTTTGAAGATTCTTATGATTTAGATATAGAAAAACTAATGCTAAACGTAATTGCATTGGTCTTAATGGCAGGAAGGGGGCCAAAACAGGTTGAAGAAAATCTACGTGAAAGTATAAACAGCATCCTCAAAAACAAGGCTTTGAATGTAATTATTAAAAATATTACCGAGGAGGAAAAATCAGATCTTCTCTATGACATGTCTCTATTAGGTATAGTTGATAAGAAATCAGAATAGATAAGACAGTGCGGCCTTTGTAGGCCGCTATTTCATATCTGATGAGATAATGTATAAATAGAGGTTGTCCAGTGGTTTTCTATAGTGTGAATATTTATAATGTTTTTTTCAGAAAATCAATGGTTGAAAACAGATATGCTCACATGCTAATTGTTATCGGTGAATTTATGTGAGCCTGCTAACCTAGTGTGGTTGTGTTGATAAAAATGGAGAATACTTTCTTCAGGAGTGTAACCATCGCGTTGTGGCTGCTAAAGAACTTTATCAAGAAACTGGGAACTCTATGTATATAGAAAATTTAATAAAAAATGGTCGCTAGACATATTCTGATAAATATATTGGTGATACACATCCGTTACCGGTAAGAAATAAATAAATTTAGCGGCCATACTGATAGTCACTTTTTTGTGGCTATCACCAGGTAAGTCACTCTGTGAAAACGCTGAGAGATATGTAATGAATAAAAATGAAATTTATATTGATATCTTACAGGTAACACTGCCGCATTTGCGCATGGTTGCTAACTTGAGTTGGTTTTATAAACTTAGAGATCGTTCTGCAATATATGAAACAGAATTAATTTATGGTTTTTATTATCTTTTATCTCACGACGACTTTGAAATAAGCGACATACGGTTTTTAAATGACCATTGTCGATATTATTGTGTGAATTGCAATGAGAATATAAGTATGCTTTATAATGATCATTTAAAAAGCTTTGCAGATCTTTTTTTATTGTTCCTGATCATTTAAAGGATCAGCTTGAATGGGAAGGACCGAGTCTCACTTAAAGAGATCACCAAGGCCACATCAAAGATACTTGGATATTGCTGACTGTCAATATCGGGGACAGCTCACCGTTGATGGCGCTGACTTCCTAGGTTGCTCTCCCGTTGCTCGATAATCAGGGCAATATCAGCAAAACGCTGGAAGCGTTAAGCAATAGCAACTCTGTGAAATCGCTGGTTACCGCCATGGTGATTGGTGGTGCGCTCTCAGGGTTTGACTCCGTAATGGGCTTTGATAAAGCCGCAGGCGGTGCTGCTGCCACTAACGCCGGTAATGCCAAACTGCCGCTGCTGAGTAACGGCGACTGGAGCAAGATTGCCCAGCGTGTGGCAGGACAGTCGATCATTAGTTCCAGCCTGAATACCACCATCAATGGCGGCAGTTTTAAAGATAATTTCACCACGGCGTTGCTGGCAAATATCGGTAATCGGTTTCAGGCGGAAGGGGCATTCCTGATTGGAGAGAACGGCGATATTCTTGGTTTACCGGGTAGAACGGTCAGCCATGCGGTGATTGCCGGGGTTGCAGCTGAAATTGGCGGAGGGGATGGAAAAGGTGCTGCCGCCGGGGCGATGGCGGCAGAACTGGCGGGTGTTATCATGCAGAGTTCGCTGTTTGAGCCTGCGAATCTGAATGAAAAAGAACGTCAGCTATATCGCCTTCAGGAAGCGTTAACCGGCAGTGAGGCCAAGACGCAGGCTGCAAAGGTGGTTGCGGCTATCGCGGGTGCTGTCACTACTCATACCCCTGAAGGGGCTTACAGTGGCGCAAACGCTGGGGAACAGGTTTACCGCTATAACTTTGATGAGCACCTGCTGGACTCTGTTCTTACTGAAGCTAATAACGATATTGCGCTGGCTAAGCAAGGTGATCTGGCCGCGATTCAGCGCGTGCAGGCCCGCAATGATGCATTATCTGCGGTGGCCATTATTGGCGCAGGTGGTGTCGCTGTGGCGGCAGGTGGAGTGTGGCTGGTTGCCACGGCACCTGAGCTGGCGTTAGCCGCTCGTCTGGCACTGACGGGGTGTAAAACTCAGCCCATGCTGTGTTTCAATCAGGCTGGCATTTTTGCTACCGATCTCGCAGCCCCTGAAGCAGCATTGGGTGTAGGTGCTGCAGTCAGCGGTACCACCTTTGTGTTGGGAAAAACGGAGGACAGCGCCAAGCGCTTGTCGCAGCAACTCGCCAACACTGCGCAGGCGTTCTATAACAAACAGGGTATCAAGACACAGCCAGTCGCTGATTTTATTAAAGGAGAAGTCACCGTAGGGAGTAGTCTCTCAACAAAAACGGCTGACTACCTGCGTGAGATTCAAAAAGCAAACACTGAGCAAGTGATTAAGGTGTTTGATAAGGCTCAACCGGACAGTAAGCTTAACGTGTTTGGCAAGCAAATTGAGCAAGTCTTGGGTGAGGGGGGTAGCAATACATCGGGAACGACGAAAGTGTTTGCCAGCCCAAGCTTATCGGAGCAAGAGATACGTAACTTTGCGCAGTCGTTGGCAGGAAATGTGCCGTTACAAGAGCGAAATATGCCTCAGGGGATAATTTACATTGCGCAACTAAATGATGGTTCTACCATCAAATTACGGAATTTTTCTAAAAGCAGTGAGGATACAAAAGCTCGTTGGACTATTGAAATTACCGGAAATGAAAGCATAAACTCCCTTCAGGGGAAGGTGAAGAAAAAAATCGAGCTCAAATTTCAGTGAGGGCAAAGATGCTTTATAACCAAGATGAATACCAATTGTTTCGAGATGAACTTAATGGTGGTTCTATAGGAACGATATGGTCCGCGATGCGAGCAGATAATTTTGATAAAATTCATTTGTCGTTCGATGAGAAAAAAGAGTATTTCTTTGAACTATTACAAAAACTATTAGGAGAAGGTATAATAAAACTTGCTAACCGTGGTGTATTCTTAGACGGAACTATCGAAGAGCAGATAGCCCGTTATAAGCTTGCTTTTCCTAAAACGGAAGATGAGTGGAAAGCGCGAGGTGAGGATCTCTGGTTTTATGAAGAAGATTGTCCCGGCGGTGTGGTTTGGGTTCATGAGAGTGGTTATTTAGACTGGACCTGACTCACGCTTTACCGCTAATGGTTTTTTCTGGACATTAGCGGTCAATATGATTATTTTTTTCAAGGATGACTTATGAGAGTACTGATTTTTTTGATGATTGGCTTTACGTTGTCAGGATGTGCAATAAAGTTCGGCGATGTTAAAAAGGGCGGTGGTATAGAGTATTTTGAAACACATTATA
This sequence comes from Candidatus Symbiopectobacterium sp. NZEC135, assembly GCF_025962695.1. Lineage (NCBI taxonomy): Bacteria > Pseudomonadati > Pseudomonadota > Gammaproteobacteria > Enterobacterales > Enterobacteriaceae > Symbiopectobacterium > Candidatus Symbiopectobacterium sp. NZEC135. The sequence goes on from NZ_JAGFPF010000012.1 coordinate 57,327, forward strand.
CCCGTCATACTTCAAGTTGCATGTGCGTTGGCTGCGCTCACTCACCCCAGTCACTTACCTGAGTAAGCTCCTGGGGATTCAATCCCTTGCCGCCTTCCTGCAACTTGAATTATTTAGGGTATATACGACAAAAATGAGAGGTGCAATGCCGGGTGGCTCTGTACTTCTTACTATGGATACTTACCTTTCACCGATGGTTGTTAATTATTGTTCATCACGTCAGGGTGAGATTATTTCTGTATGGTGCGTTGATAAAAATAACTATCCTTTATTTAAAGTCAAATACAGTGGCCCTAGTGATGTGCCGTTGATGGTAAATGGAAAAATGACGATGTTTACGCCCTATCCGTTGCTGGAAATTATTGAAAGGAATAACACTATTTCCGATCAAGAGTGGCTGACCTCTGCTAAAACTCGTTGGGGGTTCTCTCCCGATACGCTCACTGAATCGCACTAAACGCGCAATAGGCACTCAGTAGGTAATGGTGATGGGCATATAAACATCACCATTCCTGTCAACATTCATCAAACTGTAAACAAAGGTAACTAGGTTATGTCGTGATGATATTATCGCTCAAGGACATGACCATGAATGCTCGTTGGCTACTGCCGTTGCTGTTTGCTTCCACCCTGCCGGGGTTCGCGCAGGCTCAAGCGATTTACCCTATCGACCGCGCCACCATGCTGGCGGGCGGTAAGTTTGACTTTAAAGTCGAGTTTGATGCTGTACTGAAACCTGCGGATGTTCGCATTCTGATCAACGGCAAGGATTACCAGCAGGTGCTGGGCAAATCCGCCACCTTTGTTGAGCGCGAAGACGGGCAGGATGTCTCTGCCGTGTGGATTCGCGATGTGTTCCTGCCGCAGGCAGGCAAGTACGAAGTGGAAGCGCAGGCTAACGGCAAAACGTCGAAAGTGACCTGGGATGTCTATCCCAGCGCGGAAAAACGTAAAGCGAAGAATGTCATTCTGTTTATCGGTGATGGTCTCTCCGTGGCGCACCGCACCGGCGCGCGCATCCTGTCTAAAGGCGTGACCGAAGGGAAAGCCGATGGTCGTCTGGCGATTGACGATCTGCAATACATGGCGTTTGCCGGTACGTCAAGTACCGACTCTATCGCGGCAGACAGCGCCAACACCATGAGCGCTTACATGACGGGTCACAAATCTGGCGTGAACGCGTTGGGTGTCTACGTGAGCCGAAGCAAGAATTCGCTGGAGCACCCGAAACAGGAAACGCTGGGCGAACTGATCACCCGTTCTTCCAAGATGTCGGTTGGCGTGGTCAGTGATGCCGAACTGGAAGATGCGACGCCAGCAGCGGTGGTGTCTCACACCCGTCGTCGCGCGGATAAAGCAGAAATCGTTGAGATGTTCTACAACGTGAAGCCGACGGTGATGTTGGGCGGCGGTTCTGCCTACTTCCTGCCGAAGAGCACGGCTGGCTCTAAACGCAAGGATGACACCAACTACGTTGAGAAATTCCAGCAAGCGGGCTATACGCTGGTCACTGATGCTGACGGGCTGAAGAAGAATGCAGAGCAGGCGACCAAACTGCTGGGGCTGTTCCACACCGGCAATATGGACGGTGTGCTGGATCGTCGTTTTCTGAAAAACGACGTGACCAAGAAATTCCCCAATCAGCCGGATCTGACCGACATGACGCAGGCGGCGCTGGATGTGCTGTCGAAAAATAAAGATGGCTTCTTCCTGATGGTGGAATCAGCGCTGATCGACAAAGCCTCTCACCCGTTGGATTGGGAACGTGCCTTTACCAACACCATCATGCTGGACCAGTCAGTGGCTATCGCCAAAAAGTTTGCTGAGAAAAATCCGGATACGCTGATCATCGTCACCGGTGACCATACGCACGGCCTGTCGATTATCGGTACGGTGGATGATGATAAACCGGGTACTGAGATGCGTGAAAAAGTGGGCGTGTATGAAGATGCGGGCTTCCCGAACTACAAAGATGCCAACAAAGATGGCTACCCGGATGACATCAACGTCTCTAAACGTTTAGCGGTATTCTTCAATAACTACCCGGATTACTACGAAACCTTCCGCCCGAAACTGGATAATCAGTTCGTTCCTGCCATCAAGAACGAAAAAGACCAGTATGTGGCGAACAAGGCCTATGAAAACGTCCCGGGTGCCGTGTTCCGTGAAGGTATTCTGCCACGCTCTTCGGACACTGGCGTTCACGCCGTGGATGACATGGTGATTCAGGCCAGCGGCCCTGGCGGTGAAAAAATTCGCGGCTATATGGAAAACACCGAGTTGTTCCGCGTGATTGTTGATGCGCTGGCGCTGAAACCACAAGCTACCAAGTAATGCGCTGTGATGAATAGCCTTACTTTACGTCCGGCGGGGGAGACCCCGCCGTTATTCTTCTCGGCGTTGTGGCGCTTGGTCGGTGTTTGCGTGTTGCTGCTCAGCCTGATCGGCACCGCGCGCGCCGCATTGCCCACGCTCTCTTTCGATAAACTCTATGCCTCGTATGGCGTGCTGGGGTTGGAGTTTTCCGATGAGGTAAAAAACCTCTCGGGAAAACGCGTCAAAATGCGCGGCTTTATGGCCCCACCGCTCAAGGCTGAATCCCAATTCTTTGTGTTGACCAAAATGCCGATGGCACTCTGCCCGTTCTGCTCTTCCGACGCCGACTGGCCGGAGGATATCGTGGTGGTCTACCTGTCAAAACGGCAAACCTTCGAACAGAACAACACCATTATCGATGTGGAAGGCGTGCTGGAGCATGGCTCTTGGACGGATCCGGAAACCGGGTTTGTCAGCCTGTTACGCCTGCGCGATGCTCGCTTTGATACGCCTTAGGAGCCGCTGTGGCTGATTTGCATATTGAAAATTTAACCGTCTCTTTTCCTGATATGCCCAGCGCCGTGCTGGACATCGCCCAATTACAGATTGCGGCGGGCAGCTGCGTGGCGGTAATGGGGCCATCAGGTTCGGGCAAAACCACGTTAGTGAATGCCATCACGGGCATGGAGTGTGAGGGCTCTGGCAGTGTGCGTTGGGGTGAGCAAGATATTCGCCAACTGTCAGAAGTTGAACGCGATCGCTGGCGCGCCCGTCATGTTGGTCTGATCATGCAAGATTTTCATTTGTTTCCCGGCCTTGATGCGCTGGAGAACGTGCTGCTGCCAGCGCGTTTTCACCATTGGCATCTGCCGACGTCGTTGGCGGCGCGGGGGCGAATGTTGTTGGAGCGCGTCGGTGTGAACACGGGCAATCGCCCGATTGAAGTGCTGTCGCGCGGTGAGAAACAGCGTGTGGCCGTAGCGCGTGCACTCTTGGCGGCGCCGGACATTATCGTTGCCGATGAGCCGACGGCCAGTCTGGATGCACACAACGGTGAGCAGATCGCCGATCTGCTCGTCACGTTGGCGCGGGAACAGCGCAGTACGCTGATTGCCATTACGCACGACAAGCGGCTGGCTGCGTTGATGTCGCGCTGTATTCAGTTGGAAAAAGGACAGCAAGTGGCGGATGACGCTCAGGAGGTACAAGGATGATCCCATGGCGTTTGATTATCGCAGACTGGCGTCGGCTTTGGCCGGGCGTGGTGGTGGTAGTGATACTGATTGCGTTGGCGACTGCGCTGAGTATTTCTGTGAGTTTACAGGAGCGTGCTCTGCGCATGGGCAGCGCCAAGGCGGCGGATCGTTTCGATTTGGTGATTGGTGCGCCGGGGAGCGAAACGCAACTGGTGCTCTCGTCAGTCTTTCTTCAGCCTTCTGCATTGACGCTGATTCCGGCGCAGGTGCTCGATGAAGTACAGAAAAATCCGCTGGTCGCCTGGGCGGCACCGGTGGCGTTTGGTGATTTCTATCAAGGCATGCCGATCGTGGGGACTAACGCGGCATTGGTGACAGATGGTGGCAAACGTCCCTTGCTCGCTGGTCGGGTATTTAACGATGGATTTGAAGCCGTGGTAGGGGCAGGGACCGGACTGTCGATTGGCAGCACCTTTAGCCCGGTGCACGGTCAGGTCGGGGAAGAGGGGGCCCATGCCCATGCAGAAGTACGCTATACCGTGGTCGGCGTGCTGCCCGCCGACGGCAGCGCCTGGGATAAAGCCATCCTGGTGCCGGTCAACGCGGTGTGGCGTGTGCACGGCATCCATGCACCCGGCGACCATGACGATGAGCTCACGCATCATGAGGGCGAAGAGGAGCATGAGCACGCCGAGGGCGAGGCGCATGAGCACCATGATGACAGTGAAGCGCATCACCATGAGGCGGGTGTTCCAGCCATCGTAGTAAAACCCCTGAGCATCGCTGGCGCTTACCAGTTGCGTTCCCTCTATCGCGGCACGACGACGCTGGCGGTATTTCCGGGAGAAGTGCTGGTGAAGCTCTATTCCATCCTCGGTGATATTCGTGCGTTGCTGATGTATATCGCGATAGGTACACAAGGATTAGTGGGAATGGCGGTGGCGCTGGTGGCGGTGATGCATTTACGCCAACGCCAGAAGCAAATCGGTGCATTGCGTGCTTTTGGCGCGCCGCGTACCGGTATTTTCCTGTTGATCTGGAGCGGATTGATGTCACTGGTCTTTGCCGGTGTGGCGATCGGGGTGGGGCTGGGCTATGCCGCTGCCCAGGCAGTGGCGCTCATCATGAGTGAAAAGAGTGGCTTTGTTTTGCCGATTGCACTGGGTGAAGACGATCTGTGGTTTGTGCTGCTACTGCTGGCCGTGGCTGCTGTGGTGCTGACGCTTCCTGCCATACTTTCCTATCGGCAGTCTCCTGCGGCGGCATTGCGCGGGGAATAATGGATATAACAAGGGGCCGTTTGACCCCTTGTTATATTTTCTCTCTGCAATGACCAATGATTGAATAAGGTGATAGTGCCTTGTTTTAGTAAATCATTTTCTGAATGCATCCCCTCTCATCTCACCGTTATATTTAGATTCCATTAATGACCTTAATATTCGGCCTCTGTGTTTTTATGAGGTGGCTAATAATGCTTTGTTATTAATGAAATTGTTCTGTTTTTATGCGGGTGATGTTTCCTATAAAAGTCATTTGCGCAATCATGAAGGAATTGTTCATGCAGCAACGATACGTAATTCTCTGCTGTGTTGCCGGGGTGATGACGGTGTTTTCAGCTCAGGCCGAAAACACCGTTACCGCCGCAACCATTAGTGGGGCGTTGGGATGGTTAGAGGGAGAATCACACGAAAATGTTTACCTGGAAAATGGAGACAAACTCAGTCAGCTGGATTGGAAAATAAAACAAACGCCGATCATAACAATGGCGGTTAATTGGGATATATCCCCACACATAACATTGACTGCTCGGGGTTGGACGACGCTCGCAGAGCGAAGTGCAAAAATGGATGACTATGATTGGCTCTATGACGATCAAACACACTGGAGTGAATGGTCTTATCATCCTAATAGCCGCCTGAACCATGCAAATGCGTTTGATATGGGCGTTCAGAGCTGGGTGGTAAGCCAACCCAATTACCGGCTGGGAGGGATTGCTGGTTATCAACAGACGCGTTTTAGCTGGACAGCGCTGGGTGGATTTTATCAGTATGATAACGGGGCAACGGTGGGGGCATTTGAACGGGGCCGTAATCTTGGTGGTTATAAGCAACAATTCGATGTCCCATATCTGGGTGTGGTCGGGATAGTGCGCTATCAGAATGTTGAGTTGAGCTCACTTGTGAAATATAGCCCTTGGGTCAAAGCGCGTGATAATGATGAGCACTATTTGCGCCAACTGACCTTTCGCGATGAAGGCAATTATGGGCGTTATTATTCTGTGTTGGTGGACATTGGTTATTATCTGACATCCTGTGCCAAGGTATTTACCGCGCTGAGTTGGCATAAATATGCTGAAAGCCGTGGAGGGGCACAAATTATCGATCAGGTTTCCGGGAAGCAGAGATATATTGGCGGCCACGCTGCGGGTATTGCCAATGAGTATTATACGGTGACAGCTGGCCTGACATACCGTTTTTAAGCCTTACTACGGGTTGACAGCGAGGTTTGTGCCGCAGCGGGTGGCCTGGTCCCGTCAGTTGAGGGCTCCAGAATAGCCGGACGAAACAGGCAATACTTTTAGTTCAAATAAACTGAATAATCACAGCAAATCACTTAGCTATTCATTAACGAGTCGTGGCGCTATTCTTCTCTCCATCGAAAGCACTTCGCTTTCACACTAACCACAGAGATAAGGATTAGCATCATGAAAACCATCAAAACTTTTGCAGCAGTATTGGCCCTGACTTCACTCTCTTTCGGCACTTTCGCCGCAGAGCAGATCGGTACCGTTTCCGTGAGTGGCGCTAAAACGCTGAGCGGTTTCGAATCGCAAGTAGCCGCTAAAGCACAGGCAGCAGGCGCATCGTCTTACCGTATCGTTTCTGCTACCGGTGACAACCAACTGCGCGGCACCGCGGTTCTGTATAAATAAGAGACGTTCGGCAAATGTTACAAGGGGAGCCCACGGCTCCCTTTGCTTATACCCGTCATACTTCAAGTTACATGTGCGTTGGCTACACTCACTCACCCGAATCACTTACTCGAGTAAGCTCATCGGGATTAATGAATCTCATCCCTGAGATTCACCCTACGGGCCAGCGCAAGCGCTGTTCAAATTTGTTCCAGACAAATTTGTCACTCGCTTGCCGCCTTCCTGTAACTCGAATTATTTAGGGTATACAAAAAACTAACGTTTTTTAAACGCGGCGGCCAGTGCATCGCTCATGGCGCTATTGCCCGCAGAGCTCTGCTGCTGACGTACACGTGGTGCATTGTTAGCTGGCCGAGCGCCGGTGTTTCGTTGACCACTATTGTTGGCGCTACGACGTGACGTAGTGTCACCCGGCTGTTCATCAAGCCGCAGGGTCAGCGCGATACGCTTACGGTGCAGGTCAACCTCCAACACCTTAACCTTAACGATATCACCCGCTTTCACTACCTTGTGCGGATCGTCGACATAGCGATCGGACAGCGACGAGATGTGCACCAAACCATCCTGATGTACGCCAATATCCACGAAAGCACCAAAATTGGTGACGTTGGTGACCGCACCTTCAAGCACCATGCCCGGCAGCAGATCGTTGAGCGTTTCCACCCCTTCAGCGAACGCAGCGGTTTTAAATTCCGGTCGCGGATCGCGTCCGGGTTTTTCCAGCTCTTTCACGATGTCTGTCACCGTCGGTAAGCCGAAGCGTGTGTCGGTAAAATCCACCGCCTTGAGTTTACGCAGCGCAGCGGCATCACCCATCAGGTCGCGCAGCGTCTGGCGTGTGGCCTCCAGAATACGTTCGACCACCGGGTAGGCTTCCGGGTGAACCGTCGAAGCATCCAGCGGGTTATCGCCGTGGTTGATACGCAGGAATCCCGCGCACTGCTCGAAGGCTTTTGGCCCCAGACGGCTGACCTTGAGTAACTGCTGGCGATTGTCAAAGCGCCCGTTCTCATCACGCCAGTTGACAATATTCTGCGCCATCATTTTGCTGAGCCCGGCAACACGCGTCAGCAGCGCTACTGATGCGGTATTCAGATCGACGCCCACGGCGTTAACGCAGTCTTCCACTACGGCATCGAGCTTTTTCGCCAGTTGCATCTGGCTCACATCGTGCTGATATTGGCCAACACCGATGGATTTGGGGTCGATCTTCACCAGCTCTGCCAGTGGGTCCTGCAAGCGACGCGCAATAGAAACCGCACCGCGCAGCGAAACATCCAGACTGGGGAATTCCAGCGCCGCCAGCTCTGATGCAGAATACACCGAAGCCCCCGCCTCACTGACAATCACCTTCTGGGCATTGATTGCCGGGAACTGTTTTTGCGTATCGAGGAAGAAACGTTCGGTTTCACGTGATGCGGTGCCGTTACCGATCGCCACGAGTTCTACCTGATGCTTAACACACAGTGCCGCGATGATAGGGGCCGCCTTGGCAGCCTGTCCGGTATGTGGGTAAATGGTATCTGTGGCAACCAGTTTGCCAGTGGCATCTACCACCGCGACTTTCACGCCCGTACGCAGGCCCGGATCGAGCCCCATGGTGGCGCGCATTCCGGCCGGTGCTGCCATCAGCAGATCGTGCAGGTTGCGTGCAAATACATTGATGGCTTCTTCTTCGGCCTTTTCACGCACGGTACCCATCAGCTCGGTTTCCAGATGCAACAGCACCTTGATACGCCAGGTCCAGTTGATCACCGCGCGGCGCCAGGTGTCGGCAGGCGCGTTGTTGAGCTGCAAATTCAGGTGGGAAAGGATTATCTGCTCACCGTGGCTTTCGCGCGGTGGTTCATCAAACTGCGGGTCGGCGTTCAGGGCAAGTTGCAGCACCCCTTCGTTACGGCCACGAAACATCGCCAGTGCACGGTGTGATGGCACGCTAGCGATCGGTTCTTGATGGGCAAAGTAGTCGCGGAACTTCGCGCCTTCATCTTCTTTGCCTTCCACTACGCGTGCGACCAGATGGGCATTTTTCCACAAATAGTCACGCACCTTGGCCAGCAAGACGGCATCTTCTGCGAAGCGCTCCATCAGAATGTAGCGCGCGCCGTCCAGCGCGGCTTTGACATCGGCAACGCCTTTGTCCTCGGCAACATAGGCCAGCGCCGCCTCTTCAGGGACCTGGCTCGGATCTTGCCACAGGCTGTCTGCCAGCGGTTCCAGTCCGGCTTCGATGGCAATTTGTCCACGCGTACGGCGTTTCGGCTTGTACGGCAGATAGAGGTCTTCCAGCTCAGTTTTGCTCAGGGTGCCGTTAATCGCCAGAGCCAGCGGTGGTGTTAATTTCCCTTGCTCTTCGATCGATTTCAGAATGGTCTGACGCCGTTCTTCCAGTTCGCGCAAGTAACCGAGGCGGGTTTCCAATTGGCGCAGTTGGGTATCATCCAACCCGCCAGTCACTTCCTTACGGTAACGAGCGATGAACGGTACGGTGTTCCCTTCGTCCAGCAGGCGGACTGCGGCGTCAACCTGCTCCTTTCGCGCCTGCAATTCGCTGGCGATAATCTGGCTCAATGCATCATTCATAATCGGAATTCAATCATCATCAAGGGGTGAGTTAACTAATCGGGGACAGTTATACGGATTGCGTAGCAAAAATGCCAGTCGGCATTATGGCCTCTCAGAAAATTTACCTATGTCAATTTTTCAGCGAATTGTTCGAATTTGAAGCCTTTTTTCGCGTATTAAGGAAAGGTGCGGTACGGAGTGTGCTCTGGCTGTGTTACGGTAATGCGGCGCAGGTTCGCGTTATGGGGTGTCATGTTGGTGGAAGGCGCATTCGGACGGGAGAAAGAATAATGACAGTCAAGAAATCCATCCTGACGATGGAAGGAAAAAAGAACATTGCGCTCAATGTGCGCGCGGGCGTGTTGGGCAAAGAGGCCGTAGACATTCGTCCGTTAGGTGCGCAGGGGCTGTGCAGCTACGATCCGGGGTTTAATAACACGGCCGGATGTGAATCCGCCATCACCTATATTGACGCTGCCAATAGCGTGCTGCTGCATCGCGGGTTCCCGGTAGAGCAACTGGCTGAGAAATGTGATTTCACCGAGGTGTGTTACATCATGCTGCACGGTGATGCGCCGAATCGTGAACAGTACGATCAGTTTGTCAACAGCATCACACGACATACCATGATTCATGAGCAGATCTCGCGTATGGTCAGTGGGTTTCGTCGTGACTCGCACCCGATGGCGCTGATGTGCGCGGTGGTTGGCGCGCTGGCGGCGTTTTATCACGACGTGCTGGATATTCACAACGAAGATCACCGCGAGCTGGCGGCGCTGCGCTTACTGTCGAAGATGCCGACGCTGGCTGCCATGAGCTACAAATTCTCCATTGAGCAACCCGCGGCTTATCCGCGCAACAGCCTCTCTTATACCGGTAGTTTCCTGCATATGCTGTTTTCCGTTCCGGCGGAAAAATATGAGGTCAACCCGGTGCTGGAACGTGCGATGAACCGGGTGCTGATTTTGCACGCCGATCACGGTCAATGCCCCTCTACCACCGCAGTGAGGGCATCTGGTTCCTCCGGCGCCAATCCTTTTGCGTGTATTGCCGCTGGGCTGGCAACCATGTGGGGGCCCAACCACGGCGGTGCCAATGAAGCCTGTATGCGCATGCTGGAAGAGATCAATACCGTTGAGCGTATTCCCGATTTTGTCCGCCGGGCCAAAGATCGCCGCGACTCGTTCCGTTTGCTGGGCTTCGGTAACTCGGTCTATCACCATTTTGACCCGCGTGCGGCCGTGCTGCGAAAAACCTGTCACGAAGTGCTCAATGAGATGGGGCCGAAAGATAATCTGATGCAAGTGGCGATGGAACTGGAACATATCGCCATGACCGATCCCTATTTCCTTGAGCATCGGCTCTACCCGAGTGTGGATTTCTACACGGCGGTGATCCTGAAAGCCATGGGGCTGCCACCTTCCATGTTCCCAGTGATCTCTGCGGTAGGCCGCACTATCGGTTGGATTGCCCACTGGAAGGAACTGCACACACAGGAACCCAAAATCTATCGCCCTTGCCAGATTTATACTGGTCAACCGCGTCGGGACTACGCATCACAGTTGAAATAATGCAGCAGTCATCCTCCGTGAAAACGGAGGATGACTGTATCAAAGAAGGGAGATGGCTACGCGTGCTCTTGCGCTGTCGGCTGTGGCTCCGGTAAGAAGGGAGCAACATAGCGCTGGTAGCGAGAGGGTTTGAGCTGTGTCATGTCCACCAGCACCAGACCATCGATGCAGTTGTTAAAATCAGGATCGATACCGAAATCGATAAACTGCACACCGCCGGTTTCGCACACTTCAGAATATTGCTTGTACAGCGTGGGAATCGCACATCCCATGTTGTTGAGCATGCTTTTTAGCCGTGTCAGATCTTGTTGATAGTCAGTGCCTTCAAACTGTTTTAGCACATCGGGTAACGAGGTCGGATAAGGTCGACGCGAGGTGGCCATCGGCTGACTTGGTGAGAAGTACAGGCGATAGAAGGCGACCAACAGATCCCGCGCGTGCGGTGGCAGGGTGCCGGAAAGCGAGACCGGGCCAAACAGATAGCGATATTGCGGGTAACGGGCCAGATACGCGCCGATCCCCAGCCACAGATAGTCGAGCCCACGTTTCCCCCAATATTTGGGCTGAATGAAGCTGCGTCCCAATTCAATGCCCTGTTCCAGAATTGGGTCCATCTCTGCCCCATACTGAAACAGGCTGTGGCTATACAGGCCGTTAACGCCTTTATGGGCAATTTGCTGTGCGGTCGGTGTGAAGCGGTAGGCGCCGACAATTTCCAACTCCTTTTCATCCCATAAAATCAGATGCAGGTAGTCGTCGTCATAGCTGTCCAGATCGCGTCGCTGGCCTGATCCTTCTCCAACGGCGCGGAACGCGATTTCGCGTAATCGTCCCAGTTCGCGCAGAATGGGAACATACCCTTCTTCACCGCGTCGATAGAGGTAAACCACTTTTCCGTCAGGGGTGGTGCCTAAAGTCTCACAAACGGCTAATGCGTGCTTCAGCGCGGCGCGATCCTCCGCCAGGGCAATGGGTTTTTCTCCCAGGAACGTGCCGGGTTTACCCAAGCCCAAACGATAGACATGGCGGCGGAAACGGGCTGCAACATCGTTGGCATTCCACTCCCCGTGGCTCCAGGTGGCATAGGGAATACGTGCGCCAATGCGGATCTTGAGCTTCTGGCTGCGTTGTTGAAACATTTCTCGGACCAACAGCAGCGTTGAGAGTGGCCGGTAGAGGAGGGAAGAGAGGTAGAACAAGCTGCTGTTGCGTCCGCTGATATGAATGGGAACAACGGGCGCACGCGCTTTGCTTGCCATGCGAATAAAACCGCTGTGCCAATGCCCATCGCGAATCCCTTGCAGGCTAATGCGTGACACTTCCCCTGCCGGGAACAGAATGATGGCACCCTCTTGGTTGAGGTGGTTTTGTATCGCATTGATTTGTGAGCGTTTTGTTCGGTTGTTAACGTTATCGACAGCGAGCAGCACCCCTTTTAACGGGGTAATGTAAGAGAGCACTTGGCTGGCTAAAATACGCACGTCAGGACGAACGCTTGCCACCGCACGCAGCAGCGCCAGACCATCCAATGAGCCGATAGGATGGTTGGCGACCAGCACCACTGGCCCTTGGCTAGGGATGTTTTCTAAATCCCCTTCCACCATTTCACAACTGAAATTGAAATAGTCCAGAATTTGCTCAACCAGATCCAGGCCTTTCAAATGGGGGTAACGTTCGGCGAATTGCTGCATTTCACGCTCAAACAGCAGTGCGCGTAGAAGAGAACGTTGCCAGGATGGCGTTTGACGGTGTGGTACAAGGTCTTGCAGGATGGCATCTACGCTGAACATATTCGAGTCTCCCGTGACACTTCGAGGCCAAATTAAGCGATCGAAGTGACACATTTATGTCAACACAAAAATAATCTTGTCCCCGCCACCTTTAATTTACATTGGTGTGGGCTGCGCTTTTGCACCTTACTTTCTACAGCGCGATGTATTTACGCTGATAGCACATAAGGAAAGATTTTCGGGGGAAGGGGAATCCCACGATGAGGTGCATTATGCGTAATGCGACTGTAGTATTGGTGACCAAATCATGATAATTGCGAATTTATTCGCAATTATCATGATCAATACACGAGCAGAACAGTAGAATAAATCGTAGGCAAGGATATGAACGCCAAAAATGATTTTATTCCAAGGGTATTTATTTGCGTTTTTACTGTTTTTTGAATCGTTTTTTTACGTGTAGTTTACTTGCGTTATTGTTTATCTCGGTATTTTCACGTTACCTCTTTTTTCAAATCGTAAAATTTGTTTTTATTGTTTATAGATTAAAACTTAATTTTATTTAAATTTAATAGGTTTGGTGTATCGCATTACGGTGAAGAGAATAGATCTGTTCATTTTCGATATCCACTATGTTCAATGATTTAGTTCTTTTTTGTTTTTTTATTTATCTTTGGTTAATGTGAATTTAATCGAGTTTTCTTTCAAAAAATGAGCTTGTGTTTCTTAAGATAAATAACAATCTAAAACAGCTTTAAATAATCTTTGACAATAAACGAGCAAATTTTTATGCTACGGCTCAACTCTTTTTATGTCGTCGCGTAAAGGTATGGCATAAAGGTATTGTGTAAACCAATATTCTCATGGGCGTTAATGAGCGATCTAAGATATATGTCGCAGGATTTCTATTTTCTATGTTTTGTGTAAATAAACATATCATCAATAGGGTTAGGTTATTTTTAAAATAATACTTGCTTATCCCAGAGGGTTTTATGGCCTACTTGATTAATCAAACTATCATTTTCAATGATGGAGAGGGAACTTTATCTTGGCGCGATCGTGAAGGTGAAGCCATTTCATTGAGCGCGCCTATTGCACGCATACTCGCTACTCTGATTGATAATCCGGGGGTTACATTAAGCCGTGAGCTGTTGCTACGAGAGGCGCTAGAAAAGTATTCACTTTCTCCTTCTATCAGTAACCTCAATAATTATATCTCGTTGCTTAGAAAGGTATTACGCAATTTTGGCTTGGCGGAGGCGATTGTCACTGTCCCGAAATCAGGTATTGTTTTTCATGTCGACAGTATTGAAGCCTATTCCAGGCAACAAACGGACGTTCGTACGGTAGGAAATTCGGTAGGAAATACGGTGGAGACATCGATGAACGAACCGGTGCGTGGTGTAAATCCCCCAGTGGCTGCACCCGACCATTCGGCTCCCCGCTTCCAACTGGGCTATACGGCAAAAATTATTTTTATCATCGGCATGATTCTATTATTTATTTTGATAATGGTGTCATTTTCTGGTCGTTTCCCTTATCGACATTTTGTCAGAGTCAATATGATAAATAAGTGCGATGTTTTTGCATTACAGGATGCGGTCAACCGCGAATCGATCGCGGGTTATCAGGATCTCTGTGGTGATCATGTCTTGTTTATTTCATCAAAGACGACACCGTTACAGAGCTCAGGAATGAAAAAAAATCGCATTATCATTGCATGTAGCAAACGCGGAAAAGGATGCATTACCTATGTTGAAAAATAGCTTTGGAAATAAAATGGTATGGTTAAGCCTGTTATTATTGGTGGCGGTTTTATTAGTTGTACCCTATTATTTTAAGCATCAATCCTTTCACAAACCGGTGATTTGTTGTGGCGAGGTGAGGGTCAGAGAGGGAAATGAAGAATATCGAATAAGGAAAGAGTACGATGTCAATGTTTATTTAAGCGATAAAAATCGTGCATTAATTTTTATTGATGGTGTGTTTATTGGTAAAGATGATATTCCTCGTACCGTACAGCGTACGTTCAGTTTCGACTCCGTCTGGAATGAAAATCGCCTGTTAGTCAAGAATGTCACACTGGATAAAAACCCGGAGGATAATGCACCCGATGACGCTTTCTCGTTTATCGGAGAAAATGACATCCTGGAGTTCGAAATGCTAACGCGTGATGTCTATCTTATCAGCACGGCGTGGTCGAAATTGGCCTGTAATATCCGTTGATATCGTACGCCTCAACCCCGTAACGCCACGATGACGGGGTGGATAAATACTCAGCCGGGTGTTCACTCGGCGGGTGCGTTATAGGTTATCTGATTTACATACCACGTTTTTTCGCCTGAAGGTGTTTTTACTGTCACCTCTTCGTCGCGTTCTTTTTTCAGCAATGCTCGCGCCATGGGGGCATCGATTGAAATATAGTCTTTACGCCCATAGATCTCATCAGGGCCAACGATGCGAAAGCGCATCTGGTCGCCTTGCTCGTTTTCTACCTCAACCCAGGCACCGAAGAACACTTTGCCTTCTTGCTGAGGGGAGTAATCGACAACACGAACGATTTCCAGACGTTTGCGCAAGTAGCGCACCCGTCGGTCTATTTCGCGCAACAGCCGCTTGTTATATTGGTAGTCGGCATTTTCACTGCGATCGCCTAAACTTGCCGCCCAAGCCACTTTTTCTGTAATTTCTGGACGACGTTCCTTCCAAAGATAGTTAAGCTCTTTGTAGAGCATGTCGTAACCTTCACGGGTGATAAGATCGGTTTTCATCGTTTGCTTTCTTCATCGATTATTACGAGTACGCATAGCGCGGCGTTGATACACTGTGCGCAGCAGCTACATCCTAAGGCGATTGAGCCTGTAAAATGAAGGAAATGATTGATTAATCCCTATTTTATTATGCTTTGTAACAATTTTGCCTGCAATATATACCAGAAACGACTGTCAGTAATTCATGGGTTTTTGAACAATACGGGCATCGGCAGCGATTACGCTTTTGGAGAATGAAAATGCAAGAGAACTATAAAATTCTGGTAGTAGATGATGATATGCGCCTGCGCGCACTGCTGGAGCGTTACCTGACGGAGCAAGGTTTTCAAGTACGTAGCGTAGCCAATGCTGAACAGATGGATCGTTTACTGACGCGTGAGTCCTTCCACCTGATGGTGCTGGATCTGATGTTACCGGGCGAGGATGGGCTCTCGATTTGCCGCCGCCTGCGCAGCCAAAGCAACCCGATGCCTATCATTATGGTGACGGCGAAAGGGGAAGAGGTTGACCGTATTGTTGGCCTGGAAATTGGCGCTGATGACTACATTCCTAAACCGTTTAACCCACGTGAGCTGTTAGCGCGCATCCGTGCCGTGTTGCGCCGTCAGGCGAACGAACTGCCGGGAGCGCCGTCACAGGAAGAGGCGGTGATCGCCTTTGGCAAGTTCAAGCTTAACCTGGGCACGCGCGAAATGTTTCGCGATGACGAACCGATGCCGTTGACCAGTGGAGAATTTGCGGTGTTGAAAGCGTTGGTCAGCCACCCGCGTGAGCCATTGTCTCGCGATAAACTGATGAACCTGGCGCGTGGTCGTGAATACAGCGCGATGGAGCGCTCCATCGACGTGCAGATCTCGCGGCTGCGCCGTATGGTGGAGGAAGATCCGGCGCATCCGCGCTATATCCAAACTGTCTGGGGCCTGGGATACGTCTTTGTACCGGACGGCAGTAAAGCATGAGACGATGGCGCTTTTCTCCGCGCAGTTCGTTTGCCCGGACGCTGTTGCTGATTGTCACCCTGTTGTTTGTCAGCCTGGTCACCACCTATCTGGTGGTGCTCAATTTCGCCATTTTGCCAAGCTTGCAGCAGTTCAACAAAGTGTTGGCCTACGAAGTGCGCATGCTGATGACCGACAGGCTGCAATTGGAGGATGGCTCTTCGCTGGAAGTGCCACCGGCGTTCCGGCGTGAAATCTATCGCGAGCTGGGGATTTCCCTGTATACCAATGCCGCGGCGGAGGAGAGCGGCCTACGTTGGGCGCAGCACTACAAGTTTTTAAGCCAGCAAATGGCACAGCAGCTTGGCGGCCCGACAGATGTACGCGTTGAAGTCAGCAAAAACACCCCCGTGGTGTGGTTGAAAACCTGGCTTTCACCCGATATCTGGGTGAGGGTGCCTCTGACGGAAATCCATCAGGGCGATTTTTCTCCGCTATTCCGATACACGCTGGCGATTATGCTGCTGGTCATCGGCGGGGCGTGGCTGTTTATTCGTT
This sequence comes from Candidatus Symbiopectobacterium sp. NZEC135, assembly GCF_025962695.1. Taxonomy (NCBI): domain Bacteria; kingdom Pseudomonadati; phylum Pseudomonadota; class Gammaproteobacteria; order Enterobacterales; family Enterobacteriaceae; genus Symbiopectobacterium; species Candidatus Symbiopectobacterium sp. NZEC135. The sequence goes on from NZ_JAGFPF010000012.1 coordinate 73,904, forward strand.
TACAGAACCGGCCGCTGGTGGAGCTGGAATATGCGGCGCTGCAAGTGGGGAAAGGCATTATTCCGCCCGCGTTGCGAGAGTATGGCGCCTCCGAGGTTCGTTCGGTAACGCGCGCTTTCAACCAGATGGCGTCGGGGGTCAAACTGCTGGCTGACGATCGTACGCTCTTGATGGCGGGCGTCAGCCACGATTTACGCACGCCGTTAACACGCATCCGGCTGGCGACCGAAATGATGAGCAAGGATGATGACTATCTGGCTGAGTCTATCAACAAGGATATTGAAGAGTGTAATGCCATCATCGAACAATTTATCGACTATCTGCGCACGGGCCAGGAGATGCAGATGGAAGCGGCAGATCTGAACAGTATTCTGGGTGAGGTCGTGGCGGCTGAGAGCGGCTACGAGCGCCAGATTGACAGCGATTTCTCCGACGGTGAACTGATGGTGCGTATCAGCCCGCTCTCTATCAAACGCGCGGCGCTGAATCTGGTGGTCAATGCGACGCGCTATGGTAACGGCTGGATCAAGGTCAGCAGCGGACGAGAACTGCAACGCGTCTGGTTCCAGGTGGAAGATGATGGTCCAGGTATCGATCCTGCGCAGTTGGCGCATCTGTTCCAACCGTTTGTGCGCGGCGACAGCGCGCGTACGACCAGCGGTACGGGATTAGGGCTGGCAATCGTGCAGCGTATCATTGATGCGCATGACGGCGCGCTAGACGTGGGCACCAGCGAACGCGGTGGGTTGTGTGTGCGTGCTTATCTGCCCTTACCCTATGAGCGGACTAAAGAAGGGCCGTCAGCCGTTGAAAAAGAAGCGTCAGAAGGATGAAAACGGCGGTTTACGCAGAAGAAAAAAGCGCGGGCAAGCCCGCGCTTTTGCATTTTATGGTGTGATTTCCGCCCCAATTTCGGGTCCGGCGCTCACCAGTGCCTGACCCGCAGGGGTATCGGTATACTTGTCGAAGTTGGTACAAAAACGCTGTGCCAAATCTTCGGCTTTCTCTTGCCACTTAGCCCGGCTGACATAGGTGTTGCGCGGATCCAAAATCTGAACATCTACGCCCGGCAGTGAGCGTGGAATAGCCAGATTGAAGATTGGCAACGTATGCATTTCAGCATCATCAATGCTGCCATTCAGAATGGCATCAATGATGGCGCGGGTGTCTTTGATCGAGATACGTTTTCCCGAACCGTTCCAGCCCGTATTAACCAGATAGGCTTGTGCACCCGCTGCTTTCATGCGTTTTACCAGCACTTCGGCATAACGTGTGGGATGGAGCGACAGGAATGCCGCACCAAAACAGGCGGAAAACGTCGGCGTAGGCTCGGTGATCCCGCGCTCGGTGCCTGCCAGTTTGGCGGTGAAGCCGGACAGGAAATGGTACTGCGTCTGGTCGGGCGTCAGGCGTGATACCGGCGGAAGAACACCGAAAGCATCGGCCGTCAGGAAAATTACCTTACGCGCGTGTCCCGCTTTGGAAACCGGTTTGACGATGTTGTGAATATGGTAAATGGGATAGGAGACGCGGGTGTTCTCCGTTTTGCTGCCATCGTTGAAATCTACGCTGCCATCTTCCCGTACCGTGACATTCTCCAGCAGCGCATCGCGTTTGATAGCACCGTAAATATCCGGCTCCGCTTCTTTCGACAGTTTGATGGTTTTGGCGTAGCAGCCGCCTTCAAAGTTGAACACGCCGTCATCATCCCAGCCGTGTTCGTCGTCGCCAATCAACTGGCGTTTCGGATCGGTGGACAGCGTGGTTTTTCCGGTGCCGGACAGGCCGAAGAAGATGGCAACATCCCCTTTCTCGCCGACGTTGGCAGAACAGTGCATGGAGGCGATGCCTTTGAGCGGCAGCAGGTAGTTCATGATCGAGAACATCCCTTTCTTCATTTCGCCGCCGTACCAGGTGCCGCCGATCAGTTGGATCCGTTCCGTCAGGTTGAAGGCGACAAAGTTCTCTGAGTTCAGCCCCTGCTCCTGCCACTGTGGATTGGTACACTTCGCCCCGTTCATCACGATGAAATCGGGCTCAAACTGCGTGAGTTCATCCTCTTGCGGGCGAATGAACATGTTTTTGACGAAGTGGGCCTGCCAGGCAACCTCAGTGATAAAACGCACTTTCAGACGGGTATCAGGGTTGGCTCCGCAGAAGGCATCGATGACAAACAGGCGTTTGCCGGACAGTTGCTCGGTCACCAAGTGTTTCAGGTGGCTCCAGACTTCTTGCGTCATGGGGTGGTTATCGTTCTTGCCTTTGCCTTGATCCGACCACCACACGTGTTCACGCGAGGTGTCATCACGAACGATGTATTTATCTTTGGGCGAACGACCGGTAAAAACCCCGGTGTCGACGGCGATAGCGCCCAGCTTGGTTTCTCGACCGCGTTCATATCCCTCCAGGTCGGGAGCGACCTCTTCCTGGAAAAGTACTTCATAACTCGGATTGTAGACAATCTCGCTGACATCGCGGATCCCATAAGCGGCGAGGGCTTGTGGTGCAATACCTTTGATCTGCATATCGCTACTCCTCAATAGTTATAGTCATACTGATAGTTATTGTACGGAGTAAGCCTATTTTAGCTGGGATAACAATCATAAAATTAAATAATTTAAGACATGGGTTTGTTTAATTTTCGTTAAGTGAAGCGATTCTTCTTCAGTAGGGGAAAAATGAAAACGGGCACCGAAGCGCCCGTTTAGTCATTAATGTGATTGTAATGTCTTATGCGATTAATGCCTTGTGGCATCAGCGCTGGCGTGACGAATGTCACTGATTTCGCTGGCGCTGAACAGGTAGTGCGTACCGCAGTAATCGCAATGCATATCGATTTCTTGTTCCTGTTCCAGCATCTCATGCAGATCGGCATCCGACAGCGTCATTAATGCATCTGCGCAACGTTCACGCGAACAGTGGCAGTGAAACGATACGGCCTGCGGCTCGTAGAGCGTCACGGATTCCTGATGGTAGAGGCGGTACAGCACCTCGTTCGCAGGCAGGGTAAACAGCTCTTCGTTTTTGATGGTTGTTGTCAATTGCACCAGATGATCAAAATCGTCGTGGCCGACGTGCTGTGCGGGCAGCACTTGCAGCAGCATGCCTGCGGCAACCGGGCGGCCTTCATGCTCCCCGCTGCGAATAAACAACCGGGTAGGTAACTGCTCGGATTGCAGGAAATAGTTTTCCAGACAGCTGGCAACCGAATCACCCTCCAGACCCACCACCCCTTGATAGCGTTCACCTTCCTCGGGCGTAATGGTGATCACCAGATAACCATTACCTACCATCTCACGCAGCGTCGCCTCGGGGGCAACCTCACCTTGTAAGCGAGCAACACCGCGCATTTGCTGCTGATTATTGCCGTTGATGACGGCGAGTTTCAGCGGGCCGTCGCCCTGAAGCTGTACGGTGATATCGCCATTGAATTTCAACGTTGCCGTCAACAGGCTGGTGGCGGCAAGCATATCACCCAGAATCAGGCGCACCGGAGTTGGGTAGTCATGATTTTCCAGAATCTGTTGGTAGGTATTACTGACCGTCACCAACTCGCCGCGAACGGCATGATTTTCAAACAGATAACGGTGTAGTTGGTCATGGTTGGACATGGTTTCTCTCTTAATGGTCAGGAACTACTCTGAATCACTTTGTTTAAATTTTATCAGATCGCGCCGTTCTTTTTTATCGGGACGACGATCCGGGTGCGGCATCGTCAGGGCGTTCATCTTGCGAGCCAAGGCGACCTTTTCACGTTTTTCGACGCTTTGCTCGGTCTCTCGATACAGCAATTGCGCTTCAGGCGCCGAGCGACGCTGTGCACTGAGGGCCGAAACCAGTACGGTGCGTTCGTCGTTGCCCTGGCGCAGTTTGATTTCCGCATTCAGTTCTACCAGCTTGCTGGGCTTGGTACGTTGCCCATTGTAATGCACCTTGCCGCCGTCGATGGCCTCACGCGCGACCGCCCGGGTTTTGTAGAATCGAGCGGCCCAGAGCCATTTGTCCAGGCGAATACCGTCATCTGACTCTGTCTTCTCTTTCATATCAACCTCTTGCTCATAAACGCCCGGCGCATAAACGCATTATCAGGACACGCGTTGCACCATGCGTAAGGCGGGTAGGAACGCCAGATAATCATTCATGGCGGGATGGCGAGCAAAGGATTTTTCCTGCTGGCCTGAGTCCGGGTTGGTGACGCCCAGACAGTAGCGCAGGCCAAACGCTTTGGCGGCATCCAGAATCGGTTCGCTGTCATCGATAAATAGCGTGCGTTCAGGATCAAACCCGACCTGTGCCTGCACCTGTTGCCACAGTTGCTGATGTTCCTTCGGATACCCATACGTATGGGTGGAAAGTAATAAATCAAGGTGTCTGTCGAGCCCGGTGTGCGCCATTTTGACCGCCAGACCGTGTGGATGGGCGTTGGTAAGCAATACGCGCTGTTTGCCACTGGCGGCCAATGCGGTGAGAAACGGCTCGGTATCGGCACGTAAACGGGCGCGTGCGCCAATCTCACTGGTCATCTGATAGATATCAAGGCCGAGGCGCTCGCTCCAGTAATCAAAGCAGTACCAGTTCAATGTGTGTTGAACGGCGTGATACTCTTTATCGATCACTTTTTTGGCTTCACTCAGGGAAATCTTTCTTTCTACGCTGAGTTGTTCTGGCACCCGTTGCAGCCAGAAATAGCTGTCAAAGGCCAAATCCAGCAGCGTGCCATCCATGTCGAGGATAACGGTATCGATAGCATTCCAATTGAGCTCTTGCTGCATCTGTACTCCGGTCGCGGCGGTGGGGGACATTGCTCAGGAAAACACGGCGTAGCTGGCGTGTTCTCTGTGGTCGTCAGCAACGGGTCGTGTTCAGACGCGCCTAATCATTCATCCGGTAGGCGCGGCCTTCCATCAAGATAGGTGTCGCGAGTCGGGTTGAGAAGCAAGCATCGTAGTACTGCTTGATATCACGTTCGCGCTGCTGGCTTTTACGCATTTTTACCAGCATCAGCACCAGGTTGGCAATCAGTACCACCGAGAGCACCAGCATCAATAACCCAGTGCCGAAGTAGCGCCACAGCGTGATGGCGTCAGGATCGCTGCGTAAATTGATGTGCTGCGTTCCGTTGGCATCGGTGGAGAGCTGAGTGATTACCCCTTTGGCGCTAAAAGGCGTGTGCAGCAGCATGGCGGAAAGTCGTTGCAGCTCTTGCCATTGCTCTGTTGCATGATACTCATTGAACGGTTTGGGCGGCAGAGGATAGTTCACGAACTGGCGACCTTCATCATTGCGGATCAGAAAGCCGCTGGGGGGTGGGCTGTTTAGCGAATCGGTGGCCGCGTTAATCTCTTGATAGAAAAAAGACTCCGTTGAGCTGACCACCAGTGTTTCCAGGGATTCAGCATTAACGGAGCGTAGCAGAACGTTCATCCCTTTGAGGGATCCTGATTTTGCGCGTCTGACCAAGGCATCCCAGGTTTTCACATTGCCCAGATTGACCAGCGCATTTTTCAGCCGCGTGCAATCCTCTTCGCGCGTGCACAGCTCCTGGGTTTTCAGCACGATGTCGGAGAAATTGTTGAGCAGTACCATGCCTGATTTCTGGATGGCGGAAGCGAGCTGCGTGCTGACTTTGCCTTCATCGTTGGTCACGGGATGCAACTGTGCGTTCACCACGGACAGTAGCGCCGACGCTTTTTCGATCACGTCCGATTCCGGTAGCGGCAACGACCCAGCCTTGTTCCAGTAGATGGCAGAGCAATCAAACGGGGTAAAGGCATAAGGTTTTACGTTGGCTGGATAGCGGTTACCCGCAGGCACATCGCACATGCCGGTGCTTTGAATGTCCAGTTTATCGCCGATTTTCAGGTGGGCGTTTTGCAATTCGTCAACCTGCGTCACTTTGATATTCTGCGCGCCGTGCAGCCAGCTCATGCTCAGGTTGAGCGGTAATTCCAACGGCAAGAAGCTGAGCAGCAAGATAAGGGGCAGTAGCGCACCCGCAGAGAGAATCAGGTTTTTTCCAAAGCGCTGGAGGGGAAAACGGCTGACTTCCTCGTGGAGCGAGAGAAATTCGCCTTGGCGAACGACCTGACGATTCAGATAAATATCGACCTGGGTTTTCTGCGCCAGATCGTAGGCGATATAAGGCTGCCAATGGGGCGGATAGATAAGATCGATATTGCCCAGAGAGATATTGCCAATCTGCTCCTGGTTCGATTCGCCAAACAGGCCGAGACACTGTGGCGTGCCATTAAGGCAATGTATCTCTTGCAATTCACGCTCGGAAGGTGCGCGAAACAGTTGCCAGCAGCTCCAGGCCGCCAGCAGCACCGCGGCGGCGGCAAGCCAGGGCATCACCGCCAACGGCGTCATCAGGCTGATGAACAGCAGAAGAAAAGCCAATGAAATCAATAACGATTCCCGAATGCCCGAGGCGTGATGCACCGCGTACTCTTCTCGTGTCTCCTTGCGAACGGAAACCAGCTCGGCGCGTTCATTCCCCTCTTCTCGAATCGAGGCATTACGTTCAGGGATTAACGGCGGCGGTAAAATACTCTGATCGCTGTGCTCAACGCATTCACTCAAGGAATGTCCGTTGAGCGCAACGACCAGCGGAATTGAGCGGGTGCTAATCAACTCAATATGGTTGTTCTCGGTGATGTATTGTTCCCAGTCAGCAGGCAGGTGTATCTCTTGCGTATCAATGAAATAACGCCATTTGTTCGCGGTGCTGGTAGTGAGGCCATAACGCGTAATGCTGTGGGTGAGCACATAGACGCGCGGATCCTGACGGGTGCGCGGTAACACGGGCAACGTGCTGGACGCTGACAGTTGCAGATTGGCAAGTGTCAAATAGCGTTCAATGGCGGCACGCTCATCGTGCGTTAATGTGCGTTCTCGCGCGTGCATGACGGCGAAGGACGGTTTTGTAAAGGGCAAATGGCGACGCATACGGTATCCAGTGTAACTTCCGATGACGATAAGACAGGCAAGCAATAGGGATAAAAGAATAACTATTGTGCTCATGCCATCCTCATTCCAACGCTGATAATTCGGATACTAGCAAACTTATCCCGAGAGTGATAATCCGTATGTCATTGTTAATCAGCTTGAATCACTCATTAACGCAATAAATTTTTCCTATATTTTGCCGATCTTACCAAGAGAAAATCAGAAGAAAACATGGGGAAAATCTGAATTTATTGTGATGTGTTGACTTTTATTTTTTTCGGGGAAAAAGCGTAATGTTTGTTATTTGTTGCGATTGCGTAAATTGAGTCGTATCAGAGTTGCGGTAAGATGGCCTGTTAACGCACAATGTGAGCAATATTAAAAAAGAAAATTAACGTTTTTTTTGCATTCTGCAGCGTTCCCGTTACGGAAAAAGAGGTGTCAGTGCCTTTGCGCTCATTATCATTTTTTTGACGGGTATCAGATTTTTTGTTGCCACAGGAATGCCTCGTAGGGCGAATATATTTATGGATAACAATCTGAAAAAACCGAAAATTCTGAACGTGGAGACGGTGGCTCGCTCGCGCCTGTTTAACGTGGAATCGGTTGATCTTGAGTTCAGCAACGGCGTGCGCCGCGTGTATGAACGGATGCGCCCCTCGGGGCGAGAAGCGGTGATGATTGTGCCGATTATCGACAATCAACTGGTGCTGGTGCGCGAATACGCCGTTGGCATTGAGCAGTATGAATTGGGATTCCCCAAAGGGCTCATCGATCCGGGGGAAACCGTTTTTGAAGCGGCAAATCGTGAATTGATGGAAGAGGCGGGATTCGGCGCGCACCAGATGTCGCTGTTGGCGACGTTGACGCTGGCGCCTTCCTATTTCTCCAGTCGCATGAATATCGTGGTCGCGCGTGACCTTTATCCGCAGACGCGAGAAGGGGATGAGCCTGAGCCGCTGATTCCGGTGCGCTGGCCGTTGGATAATCTGCTGGGCCTGTTGCAGGAACCGGATTTTCGCGAAGCGCGTAACGTCAGTGCTCTGTTTTTAACGCGCGAGTGGTTGGCAGGACAAACACCGTCGTCGTCCCCGGCCTAGGCCGGGGAACGCTTGCAGAAATAATCCGTTTGGTGTGTAAGCCATTCCCGCCTGCGCGGGAATGACCGGGAGGTGCTCGTCCGTGGCGAAGCGTTAAAACAGCTCTTCGCTCTGACCGTTTTCCATCAGGGTGGTGCCTGCCTCGTGGACTTCAAACTCCGTAGGCTGCGTGCCATCGATAAAATATTCCGCACGACTGTTGCTGCCGCCGCTGGAAAGTTTACCGGTGTAGCGATCGATGGTGACGGTAACGACGCCCGGCGGTGGTGTCAGCGGTTGCTCTGCCACGCCTTGCAGGGCGACTTTCATGTAGTCATCCCACGCAGGTTGGGCGCTCTTTGCCCCTCCCTCATAACCTGATATCTGATCTTTAATCGCACCAGACACCGTGCTGCGGCCCAGATCGCGGCGATGATCATCAAAGCCAATCCACACCGAGGTGACAAGGTTGGGGCCGTAGCCGGAGAACCAGGCATCTTTGGAGCTGTTGGTGGTGCCGGTTTTGCCGCCGATGTCATGGCGCTGCAAATCTTTACCAGCACGCCAGCCCGTTCCCATCCAGCCGGGTTCGCCAAAGACGTTACTGTTGAGCGCACTCTTCATCAGAAACGACAACGGTGTACTGATGACATGTGGCGCATACGGCAGCGTACTTACCTGCGCTTCGGTTGGCGTGATGGCATCAATCTGTGGTTGAGGCACCGTGCCCTGCTGCTCTTGCGAAGTGGCGACGTTCTCCATGCTGTCCGTTGAAAGTACGGCTGAGCGCGGTGTTTCACCATAAACCAGCGGCAGATTGCAGGTGTCGCACACGGTTTTCGGCGTTGCGTTGAACAGCGTGTTACCCGCGTCATTCTCGATACGGGAAATGAAGTAAGGGTCAACCAGATAACCCCCGTTAGCCATCACGGCATAGCCTCTGACCACCTGGAGCGGCGTGAAGGAGGCTGCTCCCAGTGCCAGCGATTCGGTACGCACAATGTTTTGCTGCGGGAAACCGAAACGCTGTAGGTAATCAGCCGCATAATCAACGCCCATGGCGCGCATCGCACGCACCATCACCACGTTTTTAGACTGCCCCAGCCCTTGACGTAAACGAATAGGACCGTCGTAGGTCGCCGGAGAGTTCTTCGGACTCCAATCTGAGCCTGCGCCCGCATCCCAACGGGTGATCGGTACGTCGTTAAGGATGGTTGCCAGCGTCAGCCCTTTATCCATGGCGGCGGTGTAGAGGAACGGTTTGATATTGGAACCAATCTGACGCAGCGCTTGCGTGGCGCGGTTGAACTTGCTCTGATTGAAATCAAAGCCGCCCACCAGCGCTTCAATGGCACCGTTGGTCGGGTTCATGGACACCAGCGCAGAGTTGACGTCCGGCGCTTGTCCCAGCCACCAGTCGTTGCCCACCTTACGCACCCACACCTGCTGGCCGGTTTGCACCACATCGGTGACGCGGCGCGGCATCGCCCCTTGCAGTACGTCGGATTTAAACGGACGTGCCCATTTCATGCCGGACAGCGGCAGCACAACGCTGCTGCCATCGGCCAGCAAGGCAGTGGCTTTGTCGGCATCGCTTTGGGTAATAACCGCGGGGTTTAGCGGACCGTAGTTAGGCGTGTTTTTCAGTTCATTGATAATGCGCGTTTGGTCCCAAGCGCTTTCACCCACTTTCCACAGCACTTTTTCCGGGCCGCGATAGCCATGGCGCATATCATAGGCCATGACGTTATTGCGCAGCGCCTCTTCGGCGGCGAGCTGACGTTTCTTGGTGATGGTGGTGTAGACCTTGTAGCCATCGTTATAGGCATCTTCGCCGTAGCGTTTCACCATCTCCTGACGCACCATTTCGGCCAGATACGATGCGGAGAACGCAATTTCCGGTGCGTGGTAGTCGGCCACCAGCTTCTCATTACGCGCCTGATCGTACTGGGCCTGCGTGATGTAATTTTCATCGCGCATACGGGCCAGCACCACATTGCGACGTGCCACGGCGCGATCGTAGGAGTAGAGCGGGTTAAAGGTGGACGGTGCTTTAGGTAAACCGGCGATGGTCGCCATTTGGCTCAGCGTCAGTTGTTCAACTGAGCGACCAAAGTAGACGTGCGCAGCAGCACCCACCCCGTAGGCGCGATACCCGAGATAAATCTTGTTGAGATAAAGCTCCAGGATCTCGTCTTTGGTCAGCAACTGCTCAATGCGGATCGCCAGGAACACTTCTTTGATCTTACGGATCAATGTGCGTTCCGGGCTCAAAAAGAAGTTACGCGCCAACTGCTGCGTGATGGTACTCGCCCCTTGCGATGCGTGCCCGGAGGTTAACGCAATGGTGGCGGCGCGCACAATCCCTACCGGATCGACACCGTGATGCTCGTAAAAGCGGCTGTCTTCAGTGGCGATAAACGCGTGGACCATTTCAGGCGGAACCTGGCCCAACTTCAGCGGAATGCGGCGCTTCTCGCCGAACTGGGCAATCAGCTCACCGTCGGCGCTGAGCACCTGCATCGGCGTTTGTAAACGGACATCTTTCAACGTTGCTACATCGGGCAACTGAGGCTCGATATAACGATATAGCCCATATATCGATGCGGCTCCAAGCAGAATGCAAGTCACTGCAAGGATGAATAAATACTTTACGAACTTCACCGGGAATTTTCCATTCAGTAGCGTGTGGACAGTTTCTAAACAATTGCCCGCTAGTATAAAGGTAAGCCTGCACTGTGGATACGTTCTTTTATTCAGCACACGTTTTCAGCAACGCGTGCTCTTCTCAACGACGAGGGAGAGGTCGCATTGAACATGGCTTATCACCATTGGCAGGTCGGATTAGATATACAAAACGGATGTCTGCGTGCCCTGGCCGTACAGCGCCGCCGCCATGGCTGGCAACTGCGTCAGTGGTGGCAAATCCCACTGCCTGCGGACACATTAAGGGAGGGGAGTTTACAGCATTCCGACGCATTGTGCGATGTCCTGACGAAATGGCGGCGGGTGCTACCGCGCCGAATATCGCTGCGCGTTGGTTTTCCTGCCCAGCGTGTGTTGCAGCAGCTTATGGCTGCCCCCGACAGCCGTCTGAGGGAGCCTGAACGCGGCTGGTATATTGATCATCAGGCGGCGCGCCAGTTTCCCATTGGCCGCGAATCGCTGGTACTTGACTATCGCAGTGAGCCCCAGTCACCGGGTTCCTTACTGATCACCGCAGCCAAACGTGAAGAGGTGGCGCAATGGCAACACTGCCTGCATCGTGCCGGACTAACGCCGGATGTGCTGGATATTGTGCCTTGTGCGTTGCGCACCATGGCTCAACTGGCGGGGGTGGCTTCCGATTCCCTGTTGTTGCACCGTCTTGATACCGAACACTGGCTGTGGGTGTCGCCGCTATCCCAGCCGCTGTCGTTTGGTGTGCTCTCGCAAGACGTGGTGACAACGAGTGGCGATATCGTTTCCTGTGTGAGCAATCACTACCCTGGTAAGCGCGGTGAAATCACGTATTACAGTGGTGAATGCGGCGAGGACATTGCACGCTCTGTGCACCCGCTGGCATCGTGGTCGCCGTTTGACATTTTGCATCAAGCCTATCCACCGTTGCCGCTTAATCCGTCCCAGTTTGTGGTGGCGGGCGGTTTGGCTCTGCGGGCAGACGATTAATGCATACCTTTCGCGTCAATCTGTTGCCATGGCGTCAACGCCGCTGGGTACGAGATACTCGTCGTTGGTGGCTGCGGCTGCTGTTTTTTTTGGGGGGCTTGTTGATCGCGCTGGCTGTGTGCCGTGGACGGCTTGACCAACAACGTGGCGCGATGGCGGAAATGCAGCGCACGTTGCAACAAAAGCACCTCGCTGACAGCGCACAACTGCGTGAGGTACAGCGGCTGATGGTCGCCCTACAACAGTGGCACGTGCAGCAGCAGGCAGACAATAAAACCCGGGCACATAACCGGGGTTATGAACAGCTGTTAAAGCAGCTAGCGCAGTGTGTGCCTGAGGGGCTGTGGCTTACTGCCATCACCGTGCAGGATGGCAAGGCCCATCTGACGGGTAGAAGCCATGATTATGCCGACATCGTGCACTTTAGTTCCCGACTCGAAACTGAAACGGCGCTGACATCAATGCGTTTGATGCAAACACGGCAGGAAATAATGGCCTCACCCGAGGGTGACGTGCCGGTATTGACGTTTCACCTTCAGGCGGATTGGCTCGTTGGGCAGGTTTCTTTGCAGGATGTGTCTCATGATGAGTAGTGTGCGCTCCCTGTGGCTGAGGTTTATGGCAACCTCACGATGGGTGCAGTGGTCGGTGCAAAGCCTGGTGATGGGGATGCTCGCCGCGTTGGGGTATTACACGGTGTTGCAACCGGAGCGTGCCGCCGTGGAGCACTTGCGGCAGCATCTTTTGCACGCAAACGAGGCTAATACTGCGCTGGTTCGGCGTCTGGGTGATTTCCCGGCGCTAGCGACATTGCAACAACAGTGGGATACCTTGCCGGATAAACCGGTTCATCACGCGGCGGTGACGCTGACAGAGCGTCTGCTGCTGCCGCTCTCTGCGTCGAATGCTGCGTTAATAACATTACAGCCTCCGAACACCCCCACTCTACAACCGTGGAAAGTGATAGTAAGCACTGACTTTTTGGGTGTGTTGACGCTCATTCAGCACATTACTGCGTCCATGCAGCCGCTGCATATTCACTCACTCTCCATTGATGCGCAACACGAGGTGTTGCACCTGGAAATGCAACTTGCCGTTCCTGATATGGGGGAGGAAGCGCAACGGTGAAAGTGACGTATGTCTGGATGCTGGCGCTGACGCTGTGTTCACCAGTAGCACTGAGCGATATCGCATGCGCAGAGCGCAATCCCTTTCAGCCTGCCACCGGGCACGCAGTCGGTGGGGATGACATTGCACAATGGCGACTGGAAGGTGTGATTGGGGATACCTCAGGGTGGTCTGGCTGGCTTTCTACGCCAGGCGCGCGTTGGCTCATGGTAAACGTGGGCGATGTGCTGGCATCCACTGGGTGGACGGTTAGTGCCATCGACGAGCACGGTGTTCAGGTGGAAAAGTCGGTGGTGGATGCAACAGGACAAACACGCCACTGGGTACGAACGCTGCCCGTTGCACGGTCACCGCACAATGGCGCGATACGCTGAGTTTTGCTGCGCTGCACAAGGAGGAAAGCCAGATGAAAAGGCCAGGGAAGCTGAGAACGGTGGGGGTATTACTGTGTGCGTTGCTGGGGGGGCATACTGTATTTGCCAAGGCGCCGATGCTGACCATTTCATTAGCGTTTGACGATGCACCCGTGCAGAAAATCGTCCAGGCGCTTGCTGAACACCAGCGGTTGAACGTGGTGGTTGCGCCGGAGGTTAACGGAGTTATGAGTCTGCGTTTGAACCACGTTCCCTGGCAGCAGGCGTTAGACATTGTTGCGCTTCAGGGCGCGCTGTCGATTGAACGCAGGGGCAATGTGTTGCTGGTGTCCTCTCGTGCAGTCGATGTACGCCAAACCGCATTGGAAAACCATTTTTTCACCCTGCAATATGCCGATGCGCAAGAGGTTGCCGCCAGCGTGCTGGCACAGCGCAGTACGCTGTTATCGGAACAGGGTAGCGTGAGTGCTGATACGCGCACCAATGCCCTCTTGGTGCGCGATACTCCCGCGATAGTGCAATCGTTACAGGCGTGGATTGACACGCTGGATAGGCCTGTTGCTCAAGTGCAATTAGCCGCACACATTGTCACCATCAGCAGCGAAAGTTTACGTGAGTTGGGGGTGAGTTGGGGCATGGGCGAGTCAACGCAAGCGGGTCGAACACTGCGCCTGAATGACTTTAACGTCAATCTGCCAGTGGAATCGCCAGCGGGCAGCATTGGGTTTACTCTGGCGCGCTTGAATGGCCGACTGCTCGATTTAGAATTGTCAGCGCTTGAGCATGAGAACCAAGTTGAAATCATCGCCAGCCCGCGCCTTTTTACTGCACATAAGCAGATGGCCAGCATCAAGCAGGGCACGGAAATTCCCTATCAGGTATCCAGCGGTGCCAGCGGTGCGACCGCCATCCAGTTCAAAGAAGCCGTATTGGGGATGGAAGTGACACCTACGGTGCTGCGTGAGGGCAAAATTACGCTCACCCTGAAAATCAGCCAAAACATGCCAGGGCGGGTGATTAAACAGAGTGACAATGGCGAAACACTCGCGATCGATAAACAAGAAATTCAAACCCAGGTTACGGTGTCTGATGGTGAGACGATTGTGTTGGGTGGGATTTTTCAACAACAAAAAAATCGAGGGGAGCGAAAAGTGCCGCTGCTGGGGGATGTACCGCTGCTGGGTTCACTGTTTCAACATGAAAGAACTGAGCGTAAGCGGCGTGAACTGGTGATTTTTATCACTCCAACATTGGTCACCGCCTCGTCGTGAGAGACGTATAACGGTGTGCTCGGCGATCCACGTTTTACCCGTTTCCGCTTTCTCAGTTTGACGCTGCGCTGGATTTAGCATACAAGGTTAGCCCATTGAGCGCTGCAGTCTGTCGAAGCGGAATTATCTTACCGGAAGATGCCTAATTAATACGCTTTTTGCTGTTTGGCGCAGGGCGAGACATTTTATTCGGTTGCCAAATGCCCCAGAGTATTGAGATAATTTTCTGTCTGATTCTCGAACTATCGCTCATGAGGTTTCAGTTTAGGTCCCGCCGCTGGGTTGATTGGCGGGGCGGGTTATCATTAACGAATAGTCTTAGTAACATCAAAAAAACATGGCAGAGAAACGCAATATCTTTCTGGTTGGGCCTATGGGTGCCGGCAAAAGCACTATTGGCCGTCAGTTAGCTCAGCAACTCAATATGGAGTTTTTCGACTCCGATCAAGAAATTGAGCGACGCACCGGGGCTGATGTGGGCTGGGTTTTTGATCTCGAAGGCGAAGAAGGTTTTCGCGAACGCGAAGAAAAAGTCATCAACGAATTGACCGAAAAACAGGGTATCGTACTGGCTACCGGAGGTGGCTCAGTAAAATCACGCGAGACGCGCAATCGCCTGTCTGCGCGCGGTGTTGTGGTCTATTTGGAAACCACCATTGAAAAACAGTTGGCGCGCACGCAACGTGACAAAAAGCGTCCTTTGCTTCAGGTAGAGGATCCGCCGCGCGAAGTGTTGGAAGCATTAGCAAGAGAGCGTAACCCGCTGTATGAAGAAATTGCTGATGTCACCATTCGCACGGATGAGCAGAGCGCCAAGGTGGTTGCCAACCAGATTATCAGTATGTTGGATGGCAACTGAGTAACAACATCGCCCTGAGATCCGGGGCCAAGCGGGTGAACCACGCGCATGGAAAGAATTACCGTAACATTAGGGGAACGCAGCTATCCCATTACGATAGCCGCTGGGTTGTTTGCTGACCCGGCTTCTTTTATGCCGCTGACCGCGGGCGAACAGGTGATGTTGGTGACCAACCAGACGCTGGCGCCGCTCTATCTTGAGGCGGTGAGCCATGTGCTGGAACAGGCTGGTGTGAAAGTCGACCACGTGATATTGCCAGACGGCGAGCAGTATAAATCGCTAACGGTATTGAACGACGTCTTCACCGCATTGTTGCAAAAACCCCATGGACGAGACACGACGATCGTTGCTCTGGGCGGTGGGGTGATTGGCGATCTGGCGGGCTTTGCTGCCGCCAGCTATCAGCGTGGCGTACGCTTTATTCAAGTACCCACAACGCTGCTCTCGCAGGTTGACTCTTCTGTGGGCGGGAAAACGGCGGTCAATCATCCGCTCGGTAAAAACATGATTGGCGCGTTCTATCAGCCCGCTTCTGTGGTTATCGATTTGGATTGTCTTCGCACCTTACCGGCCCGGGAATTTTCCTCTGGCCTGGCCGAGGTGATCAAATATGGGATTATTCTTGATGGCGAGTTCTTCGTTTGGTTGGAGAATAATCTTGATGCTGTGCGCGCGCTGGAGCCTGCGGCGCTCTCTTACTGTATTCGACGTTGCTGTGAACTGAAAGCCGAGGTGGTGGCTGCGGATGAACGCGAAAGCGGGATGCGTGCTCTGCTCAATCTGGGTCATACTTATGGTCATGCTATCGAAGCTGAAATGGGGTATGGCAACTGGTTACACGGTGAAGCGGTGGCAGCGGGCATGATGATGGCCGCCTATGCGGCGAAAAGGTTAGGCCAGTTCAGCGCGTCGGACATCGATCGTATTCGTGCGTTGCTGGAACGTGCAGGGTTGCCGATTCAGGGCCCGGATGCGATGTCACCAGAATCTTATCTTCCCCATATGATGCGTGATAAAAAGGTACAGGCGGGTGAGTTACGCCTGGTTTTACCTACTGCGATTGGGCGCTCGGAAGTGCGTGGCGGCGTATCACACGATATTGTGTTGGCGTCGATCGCTGATTGCCGGGCGTGAATACAGTTTTTCGGGTATTTGCAGACATATTCACGCTGATGGTTTATGGTTAATAGAAGATAATGTCTTATAATTCAACAATTCGCTTTGCTTACCGCGCAGCGGGTATGTGTTTTTTATAGTTGGAGGGGTTTAAATGGACGAATTTAAACCAGAAGATGCGTTAAAACCGGATACCAGCGATCGACGGCCACAACGTCAGCAACGCAGTTCCCGTCTTTCTGCGCCGCAGTTAGCGCTCTCTCGTCAACATTTGATGATTGGCATCGGGATAGTCGTGCTGGTGTTGTTGATCATCGGCGTAGGTTCCGCCTTGCAATCGCCGTCTAAACCGGCGGAAGGCGCGCCAACGGCAGCATCAGGTAACAGTGAGAAGAGTATCGATTTATCTTCTTCCTCCTCGATGGCGCAGGGGGCTCCCGCCCAAGGGGATGCTGCATCAGTAAACGCTACCGCGCCAGGGCAGCCGCAAACCTTGAATGCGCCGCCGGTCGCAAATTCACCGACACAAGCGCAAGTCACGCCTCCGCCTGCCGGGCAGCAGCGTGTTGAACTGCCGGGGAACATGACGGATGCGCTGTCGACGCAGCAAGAAAAGGTTAACGCCTTCTCTCAAGGCGCTACGTCGGGATCCTCGCCGGTAACCACTTTGCCGATTGCGCCTGCTACTGTGGCTCCTTCAGCGAAAAACCCGCCGCACGTCTCAGAGAAGACGGGGCAGGATAAGGCTGCACATGCTAAAAACGTTCAGGATAAGGCCGCACAGAGCAAATCAACCCTAACGCCAGCGCAAAAAGTGCCGATGACATCAGGCAAGCCGACATCCTCTGGGGACAAGGCGACGGTTTCAGGGCAGGGGGGATCGATTCAGAATGCGCCCGCCAGCCATTTCACACTGCAATTGAGCAGTGCATCACGTTCAGATACGCTGAAAGCTTACGCCACACAGCACAATCTACCCAACGCCTGGGTTTATGAAACCAAGCGAGACGGTAAACCCTGGTATGTATTGGTGAACGGTGTTTACGCGACGTCTGCACAAGCGAAACAGGCGGCGTCATCGCTTCCTGCGGCCGTGCAGGCACAAAAACCATGGGTTAAGCCGATCCGTCAGGTGAAGCAGGACTTGAATAAGTAACACCAATTTTAGCCCTGATGTGCTGTCTGACACAGAGTACAATCCGCGGCTCTGAAATGTAATGAGTAACTAACGACGGCATGAAGAAGAACCGCGCTTTTTTAAAATGGGCTGGTGGGAAGTATCCGCTGGTAGAAGAGATTCGCCGCTATCTACCTGAAGGAGACTGTTTGATTGAGCCGTTTGTCGGTGCCGGTTCGGTATTTTTGAATACGGAATACGACCGTTACATCCTGGCGGATATTAACAGTGACCTCATCAATCTCTACGATATCGTTAAAACGCAAACCGACGATTTTATTCGTGACGCGCGCGAACTGTTCACCGATGAGTACAACGTGGCGGAAATATTTTATCTGCTGCGTGATGAGTTCAATCTTTGTGCGGTGCCCTATCGTCGTGCGGTACTGTTTTTGTATCTGAATCGCCACTGTTATAACGGATTGTGCCGCTATAACATGCGGGGTGAATTCAACGTGCCCTTTGGCCGTT
Organism: Candidatus Symbiopectobacterium sp. NZEC135; assembly: GCF_025962695.1. Taxonomy (NCBI): domain Bacteria; kingdom Pseudomonadati; phylum Pseudomonadota; class Gammaproteobacteria; order Enterobacterales; family Enterobacteriaceae; genus Symbiopectobacterium; species Candidatus Symbiopectobacterium sp. NZEC135. The sequence continues at coordinate 91,996 of NZ_JAGFPF010000012.1, forward strand.
ACAAAAAACCGTATTTCCCCGAAGAAGAGCTACGCTGGTTCGCCCTCAAAGCGCGCAATGCCACGTTTGTGTGTGAGCATTATCAGCAGACGTTGCTCAAGGCAACGCAAGGTGCCGTGGTCTATTGCGATCCGCCTTATGCGCCGCTTTCCGCAACGGCGAATTTTACGGCGTATCACACGAATAATTTCAACAACATCGATCAACAGAGCCTGGCGACGCTGGCGTATCGGTTGTCGGTGGAGAGTGCCATTCCCGTGCTGATATCCAACCATGATACCGAGTTGACGCGAGCGTGGTATCAGGATGCGGCGCTGTATGTGGTGAGGGCGAGACGCACCATCAGTCGCAATATCATGGGGCGGAGCAAGGTTAATGAGCTGTTGGCGCTCTATGGTGCGCCACTGCGTTAATACCCGATGCGCGCGCATCGCGCTGGTTATCCTACAAACTGTTTGGAGATACGAATGAAGCCTTTCTTGATCGCTCCGTCCATCTTATCGGCCGACTTTGCCCGGTTAGGGGAGGACACCGCCAGTGTGCTGGCAGCTGGAGCTGATGTGGTTCACTTCGATGTCATGGATAACCACTATGTTCCCAACCTGACTATCGGGCCGCTGGTGCTTAAAGCATTGCGCAACTATGGCATTACCGCCCCTATCGATGTTCACCTGATGGTGAAACCGGTAGACCGTATTATTCCCGATTTCGCCGAAGCTGGCGCCAGCTTTATCACCTTCCATCCGGAAGCTTCCGAGCATGTCGATCGCTCGCTGCAACTGATCAAGGATCATGGCTGCAAAGCCGGGCTGGTGCTGAACCCAGCGACGCCGCTCAGTTGCCTTGATTACGTAATGGATAAGCTGGATATCATTCTGTTGATGTCGGTCAACCCTGGCTTTGGCGGGCAATCTTTTATTCCCGGCACGTTAGATAAGCTGCGTCAGGTGCGCCAACGTATCGATGAGAGCGGCTATGATATTCGGCTGGAAGTGGATGGCGGTGTAAAAGTCGACAACATTGCACAGATTGCGCAAGCCGGTGCCGATATGTTCGTGGCAGGCTCTGCTATTTTCGGTCACCCCGATTATCGCGCTGTCATTGATAACATGCGCAGTGAATTGAGTAAGGTATCTCATGGCTGACATCAGTATGGTTCGCGGGTTGGCTTTCGATCTGGATGGCACGCTGGTCGACAGCGCGCCAGGTTTGGCAGATGCCGTTGATATGGCGCTGCAAGCGCTGAATCTCCCTGCGGCGGGTAAAGCGCGTGTCGCTACCTGGATTGGCAACGGTGCTGATGTGCTGGTGGAGCGGGCGTTGCACTGGGCGGGAATGACGCCTACGGCGCAAGATACCCGTACGGCGCGCGAACTGTTTGATCGCTACTATGCGCAAACGGTGGACAGCGGCAGTACGCTGTTTCCCGATGTGCACGCCACGCTGACCCAACTGGCTGACTGGGGCTACCCATTGGCGCTGGTCACCAATAAGCCGACGCCTTTTGTCGCACCGCTGCTGGAGACGCTGGGTATTGCCGGGTTGTTTAGCCTGATTGTCGGCGGCGATGATGTCAAAATGAAAAAGCCGCATCCTGCACCGCTCTATCTGGTATTGGCACAGCAGGGGTTACTGGCATCCGAATTGTTGTTTGTCGGCGATTCGCGCAACGATATTCAGGCGGCACAGGCCGCAGGTTGTCCGAACGTGGGCATGACTTATGGCTATAACTACGGAGAAGCCATTGCGCTGAGTCAACCTGACGTGGTGCTTGAGCGCTTCTCACAACTTTTGCCCCTGCTGGGGCCACTTACGTCAAAAAATCAGGAAGCGTCAGCATGAATAAGCCCATTGTTTTTAGCGGCGCACAGCCGTCCGGTGAACTTACCATTGGTAACTACATGGGTGCATTACGTCAGTGGGTGAACATGCAGGATGATTACGATTGCATATACTGCATCGTTGACCTGCACGCCATCACCGTGCGTCAGGATCCCCAGCAGTTGCGTAAAGCAACGCTGGATACGCTGGCGCTCTATCTGGCCTGCGGTATTGATCCGCAGAAAAGCACCATCTTCGTTCAGTCTCATGTGCCGGAGCACACGCAACTGAGCTGGGTGCTAAATTGCTATTCCTACTTTGGTGAACTGAGCCGTATGACGCAGTTCAAGGATAAATCGGCGCGCTATTCCGACAACATCACTGCCGGTTTGTTTGACTATCCGGTGCTGATGGCGGCCGATATTCTGCTGTATCAAACCAACCAGGTGCCGGTGGGTGAAGATCAGAAACAGCATCTGGAATTGAGCCGCGATGTGGCTCAGCGTTTTAACGCGCTCTACGGTGACGTTTTTAAAGTGCCTGAGCCGTTTATTCCTAAATCCGGCGCGCGTGTGATGTCGCTGCTGGACCCCACCAAAAAAATGTCCAAGTCGGATGACAACCGCAATAACGTGATTGGACTGCTGGAAGATCCGAAAGCGGTCGTGAAAAAAATCAAACGTGCGGTGACGGATTCCGATGAGCCGCCAGTGGTGCGTTATGACATTGCCAACAAGGCGGGGGTATCCAACCTGCTGGATATCCTGGCGGGGGTGACGGGTAAACCGATTCCTGAACTGGAAAAAGCCTTTGAAGGCCAGATGTATGGTCACTTGAAGGGCGCGGTTGCTGAGGCCGTTTCCGGCATGCTGACTGAGTTGCAGGCGCGCTATCATCATTTCCGCAACGATGAAGCGTTCTTGCAGCAGGTGATGCGCGACGGTGCTGAAAAAGCGCGCCTTAAAGCGACTGCAACGCTGAAAAAAGTGTACGACGCGGTAGGTTTCGTCGCTCATCCCTAATCTGTCTCTTGCTAATTATCTGGCGGCGCGCACCGCCAGATAATGGCCTATCAATTATTTACATCGATGCGTTATATCGATGACTTCATCCCTGCGGAATTGGCGGAACCACGCCGTCGGGGATCGGGTTCTCAAACGGTGTAACGCTCAGTTTCTCGGCCAGTTCTGCTTTCGCTTGTGCCACCAGCGCCGGGTTCTGTAACAAATCTACGGTTAATGACGCCATGGCTTCGGCCGCATAGGCGGTGCCTTTGTGCGCCGCAGGCGCTTTGCCCTGCGCCACCAACTGCCAGGAATGGGCAGGGGTGCCGATGGCGTAGGTAGCAGCACGAATTTGTACGGTTGGAACGACCCAACTTACCGTGCCGACGTCGGTAGAGCCGATAAAGCTGTCGTCCGGGCTGTACAGCGGGTAGATACCGTCATGCAACGATTCGCCAGCTTTAGGTTTTACGCCAAAACGCGCGTAGGAGTTGGCAATATCTTCTGCGCTCATGGCGGTTTGGAATTTGGCGGCAAAAGCGCGGTCCGCATCATCGAACGGGATGGAGCCAAGCGCCAGCAGATGTTGATGCATGCGCTGTTCCAACGGTGCGTTACCCAGCAAGTTGGCATCGCCGCTGATCACCTCCCAACTCACTTCTGTTTCGGTCATCAGCGCCGCGCCTTGTGCGATTTTTTTCACGCGTTTCACCAACTGGTGGAGTTCGGGGAGCTGACGCGCCCGCACCAGATAGCGCACCGTTGCGTTGGCCTGAACCACGTTCGGCGCATGGCCGCCGCTGTCAGTGATGGCATAGTGTACGCGCGCGGAAGACGGCATGTGTTCACGCATATAGTTGACGCCAACGTTCATCAGCTCTACGGCATCGAGCGCACTGCGTCCCAGATGTGGGCTGCTGGCGGCGTGCGACGCGCGGCCTTTGAAATAAAAGTTCAGTTCGTTGCAGGCCAGAGAATCTGGGCTGTTAACGCCGGTAAAGGTGGCCGGGTGCCAGCAGATAGCAATATCCACATCGTCAAACACGCCCTCTTTGACCATAAAGCCTTTGGAGGAGCCCCCCTCTTCTGCCGGACAACCGTAGAAGCGCACAGTGCCGGGCAGCTGGTGCTGTTGCAGGTAATCTTTTACCGCGGTGGCGGCCTGCAATGCAGCGGTGCCTAGCAAGTTGTGGCCGCAGCCGTGTCCGTTACCACCTGCATCGATAGGGCAAGGCTCAGCCACGCCCGCTTGCTGGCTCAGACCCGGCAGCGCGTCATATTCACCCAGTAAGGCAATCACCGGTTTACCGGAACCAAATTCACCCAGCAAGGCAGTTGGCATTCCGGCGATGCCGGTTGTCAGGCGAAAGCCTTCCTGCTTGAGTACGGCTTCATGCAGTGCAGCGGAACGGACTTCTTCATAGTTGAGTTCCGGTACATCCCAGATGCTGTCGCTGAGCGCGGTGAACTGTGGATTTTTCGCGGCAATCAGTGCGCGCAGGGCGTTAACGGTGTTTGTGTCTATGGCGGGCAAGGTGTGTTGTTCTAATGGCAACGTCATGAATCAGGGGCTCCTGCGGTGATGACCGTGAATGCGGTGGGAAATAAAGAAGACGTGGCGTCAATCAGACGCCACGTTCGTGGTTCACATTAGGTTCGCGAGAAGGCGATCAGAGCGGGGTGGTGTCCATGCCGAACCATTTTTCACTCAGCTTCTTGATGGTGCCGTCTGCTTTAGCCTGGTCGATGGCTTTATCAAACATGGCTTTCAGCTCAGGATCGCTTTTACGCAGGCCGATGGATGAGCCGCTGCCCAAAATGCCGCCGATAAACTGTGGGCCAGCCATCACGATTTCGCCGTTTGATTTGTCAGCGGTATTTTTCATGTAAGGCGCTGAGCCGATAACCAGATCGACGCGACCAGCCTTCAGATCCAGATCGTGCTCTTGCATGGTTTTGTATTCGCGTACGGTCATCATGCCTTTGAAGTATTTATCCAACAGCGTGCTGGCGATTGAGGCAGACTGTACGCCAATGGTTTTGCCTTTCAGCAGCGGGCGCAATTTTTCCACTTCAGCGATGGCAGTGGCTTCATCTTTCTCATTGAGAGAGAAACGGGTACCCAGATCCGGCAGCGACGCCAGCGGGCTGGATTTCAGTACGGCAAAGGTTTGGCCCGCCTGCGTGTAGGGCTGGCTGAAATCGATCACTTCACGGCGCTTCGGCGTGGCAGACATGCCGGAGATGATGGCATCAAACTTACCGGCGTTCAGCGCCGGAATGCTGCTGGCAAAGGGCTGCACCATGATTTCGCATTTTACCTTCATGTTGTCGCACAGCACTTTGTACAGTTCAATTTCCATGCCATCCAGCGTGCCGTCTGGCTTGGTGAAGTTGTACGGGTGGTAAGCACCTTCAGTGGCGATGCGCACGGTGCTCCAGGTTTTACCGGCTTCTGCCGCAGCATTGAATGACGTAGAGAGTGCGCCAGCCAGACAAAGTGCATAGGCGGCGGCAGCGAGTTTGGTTTTTATCATTGAGGTGTCTCCTGGTGGTTGTCTGTTGTGTTCTTAATCGTAGCGTTCTGTTACCAACTGGCAATAAACTGGCGGAAGCGGGCCGACTGGCTGGCAGTAAACATCTGTTCCGGTGTGCCTTGTTCCTCGATCTCTCCCTGATGCAGGAACACCACACGGTTAGAGACTTCGCGCGCAAAGTCCATTTCATGGGTGACGACCAGCATGGTCATGCCTTCATCAGCCAACTGGCGCATCACGCGTAATACCTCTCCGACCAATTCCGGGTCCAGCGCTGATGTGGGTTCATCAAACAGCATCACTTTGGGTGACATCGCCAGCGCACGTGCAATCGCGGCACGCTGTTGCTGACCGCCGGAAAGGTGGGAAGGGTAGTAATGACGTTTATCCGCCAGCCCAACCTTCTCAAGCAGCTGCTCTGCATGTTCTTTGGCGTCCTGCGGGGCGCGTTTTAGTACGTGGATCGGCGCTTCAATCACGTTTTCCAGTACCGTTTTGTGCGACCACAGATTGAAGTTTTGAAACACCATACCGAGTTGGGTACGAATACGGTCGATCTGCTTCGGGCTAGCCGGACGGTTTTGCCCTTGGCGATTCACTTTCATCGCGATGGTTTCGCCGCCCACAATAATCTCGCCCTGATCGGGGATTTCAAGCAGGTTGGTACAGCGCAGCAGGGTTGATTTACCCGAGCCGGAAGAACCCAGAATCGAGACGACCTCGCCCTGACTGGCTTCAAATGAGATCCCTTTCAGGACTTCCAGTGAGCCGAAACGCTTGTGAATGTTGCGCAGGCTGATAGCGGCGGTACTCATGATGGGTTTCCTTTCATATTCTTAACTTCAGCCAGCGACTGCGGTGTGCGCAGATACGGCGTCATACGGTGTTCAACAAAAGCCAGCAGGCGGGTGAGCACCAGATTGATCAGCAGATAAATGGCACCCGCGACCAAAAACACTTCCAGCGCGCGGTAGGTTTCCGCAATCAAGCGTGCCGCGATGCCAGTGATTTCCATCAGCGTGATGATGGAGGCAAGCGAGGTGGATTTGATCATGGAGATCAATTCGTTGCCGTAGGCCGGTAGTGCCTGGCGAATGGCGAGCGGAAACACGATGCGGGTGAATATTTTCCAGGATGGCATACCACAAGCGCGTGCCGCTTCGATCTGCCCGGCGGGCACCGAGAGCAAACCACCGCGAATGATTTCGCTGGCGTAAGCGCCGGTGCACAGCGTCAACGACAGCAGCGCACACCAGTAAGGCTCACGCAGTATCGGCCACAGGATGCTTTCTCGCACCCAACTGAATTGCCCTAAACCGTAGTAGATAAGGAACAGTTGCACCAGTAGCGGTGTGCCACGGAAGAACAACACATAAAGACGTGCGACTGATTGCAGCAGTCGGTTGCCAGAAAGCTGCATCGCGGCCAGCGCCAAGGCTAAAAAGAAACCGAGCAGCACCGATCCCACCGCGAGTTGGAGCGTAAGCGGTACGCCGGGAATAATTTCCAGGAAGGTTTCGTAGAAAAAAGTAGCGTCCATTACCGTCTAACACCCCGCGAATAGTGTGCCTCCGCGCGGCGCATCAGCCAGCCGGAAAAAATTGAAATCAGCAGATAAATCATGGCGGCAGCCATGTAGAAATCAAACGGTTTGCCAGTAGAGCCTGCCCCCGTTTGTGACTGGGTCAACAGTTCTGCCACGCCGGTTACCGACACCAGCGCCGAGGCTTTCAGCACCAGTTGCCAGACGTTGCCGAGCGCGGGAATGGCATGGCGCAGCAGCAGCGGAATAATAATGCGGCGCAGACGCAGCAGGGTCGGCATGCCGCAGGCTTTAGCGGCTTCTATCTCGCCTTTGGCTACGGCGTAGAATGCGCCGCGAAACACTTCAGTTTGCTGTGCCCCTGAGGAGATGCCGACGGCAATGACCCCGGCGATATAACCGGGAAAACCGATAAAACCGTTGTGACCAAACAGGCTTGCCAGCAGCGTCAGTGCAGAGCTACCGCCAAAGTAGAGCAGGAAAATAATCAGCAGATCGGGAATGCCGCGTGTCACGGTGGTGTAGCATTCCGCCACAAAGCGAAGTGGCCGATTGCCCGCTATTTTTGACCAGGCACCGAGGGTGCCGATGAGTGCGCCTAATAAAAAACCGCCTACTGCCAATGCCAGGGTCATTCCGGTCCCCATCAGCAGCAATCTTCCCCAGCCATTCTCACCGAAACTGATGAGTTGCCAAAATGTCATTTGTTCCACGTATTACTCCAATTTTCTTTTTGCAGGCATTGCTCCGCGCGCGGCCTGAACGCTGCGGGTGACCCTTGACCGGGCTCCCTTGCATTAAGCAGAGAACGTGGTAATCAAAGCAATATTCAGGCCACGTTTTTATTATTGTTGAAACGATTAATTATGCATATAAATTGCTTATTAATCAGTATTTCATTTTATTGTTTTGGTGACGACTCACACTTTAGGGGCAGGTAGCCGCTGAAAACGCCATGTCAGCACCAATATGGTGCATTACGTTGCACCTAATTGGTGCTTTGTGTGATTTTGGTGCGGTGTTCGTGCTGTCTGTTACCTGGTCACCCTTCTGCGCAGGCTTACCGCCTCGACGATGATCGTCAAACTGAGGTTAACGGCGATTGTGCAGCACACCAAAAGTAACGGCATTATCCTCGCGTATTGTGCGGGTAATCCCAACCGTTGGTGATGTTGTTCACAGGTTTATGGGCGTTTGCACAAATATTTACGCCGAATTTTCTGCATTTGAAAGAAATTGCCTAATGACTCACCAAGTTGTAACACCAATAATTACAAATAATAAAACGATATTTTTATTTAATTAATACATCATTTCTTTTGTGATCGCGGTCTCAGTCGCACTGGCTGAGGGGCGATAGTACAAATCGGGTTTGTCGCTCGCCGTCGGCCTGAACGTTGTTTTTTCTATGTTATTGAATTTCAAGGTAGGTATTCGCGTGAAAATAGAATCCATTGATGTCACCGTTTTTACGTATCCCACTCGTCGCGTGTCCGACAGTGCGGGGCATTCGCATCCAGGAGAAGAAAATCAGGCCAAGATGGCTCTCTTGACGTTGACCACCGACGATGGACATCAGGGCTATGCATTTGCACCACCCGAAGTGGTTCGTCCCCATATTATCAACGCGTTCTTTCGCAAGGTGTTGATTGGGCAAAACCCGTTTGACAGAGAACGGCTGTGGCAAGATCTGGTGCATTGGCAGCGCGGCAGCGCCAACCAACTGACCGATCGCGCCATCTCTATCGTGGAATCTGCACTGTGGGATCTGCAAGGTCGCTTCCTGAATATGCCGGTGCATAAACTGCTGGGCGGTTTCCGTGACAAAGTGCCTGCTTACGGCAGCACCATGTGTGGTGATGAGCTGGAAGGCGGCCTTTCGACGCCGGAAGAGTACGGCCAGTTTGCCGAGAAACTGGTGGCGCGCGGCTATAAGGCGATCAAGCTGCACACCTGGATGCCGCCGGTGTCTTTCGCACCCAGCCCGCAGATGGACGTGAAAGCCTGTGCTGCTGTGCGTGAAGCGGTAGGCCCGGATGTCTGCCTGATGCTGGATGGCTACCACTGGTACAGCCGCAGCGACGCGCTTTACATTGGCCGTGAATTGCAAAAGCTGAACTTCACCTGGTTTGAAGAGCCGATGGAAGAGCAGAGCATGGCGTCCTACAGCTGGCTGACCAAGAGCCTGGATATCGACGTCATCGGGCCGGAAAGCCTGTCAGGTAAATACTTCAGCCGTGCCGATTGGGTGAAAGAGGGAGCCTGTGACATTCTGCGCGCGGGCGTGCAGGGCGTAGGTGGCCTTTCTCCGACCATGAAGGTCGCTGCGTTGGCAGAAGCCTTTGGTATGGATTGTGAAATCCACGGTAACGGCGCGCCGAACCTGAACGTGGTGGGGGCTATCAAAAACTGCCGTTGGTATGAACGCGGTCTGCTGCATCCCTTTATGGACTATGAAGAACCTGCTGCTTACCTCAACAGCATCATCGACCCGATGGATGACGACGGCTTTGTTCACTTGCCGCAGCGTCCGGGCCTGGGTGAAGACATTAACTTTGATTGGATCGAGGAGCATACGCTGAGTAAAGAATAATCGCAGTAATAATAATAAATAGCAGTAATAACAAAGCAGTACTGAAAGAAAGAGCCCTTACAAAATAACAGTATCGTCTTCCATTCTTCACACCTGGAGAAGCTAAATGAAAGCACGAGCAATAATCCGTACCCTGCTACTGAGCTGTTTCTGTATGGCCGCAACACCGGCCTTGTTGTCTGCAAAAACGCCCGACGATCAACTGATCGTCGGGATGAACATGAACAACATGCTGTCCCTCGATCCCGCCGCGATGACCGGCAACGAGGTGGTCGGCATTATCGTCAACCTTTACGACTCGCTGGTCGAGCTCGATCCTGAAAACCTCAGCCGCGTGCTGCCTTCGCTGGCGAAAAGCTGGGAGATCAGCCCAGACAACAACCTGATCACCTTCCATTTGGTGGATAACGCCAAATTCCACTCCGGCAACCCGGTCACTGCCCATGATTTTGCCTGGTCGATGAAACGGTTGTTGACCCTTAACATGGCGCAGGCTACCACCTGGAAATCCTACGGTTTTACGGCAGAGAATGTCGAAAAACTGATCCGCGCCAAAGATGACAAAACGGTAGAGATAGAACTGCCCAAACCGAACGATCCCAAGCTGGTTATCTATTCCCTTGCCACGCTCGGCAGCGGATCGGTGTTGGATAGCAAAACCGTCATGAAGCATGAGAAAAACGGTGACTGGGGTAACGGCTGGTTGACCACCAACGAAGCCGGTTCCGGTCCGTTCAAGCTGGATGTGTGGCAGGCGAAAGACGTGCTGCGCGTTAACCGTGCCGACGGTTACTGGCGCGGTGATGCCAAAATGCGTCGGGTGATTTTCCGTCATATGACGGAATCTCAGGCGCTGCGTCTGATGATCGAAAAGGGCGATATCGATGTGGCGACCGGAATGTCGGTGCCAGACATCAACGCCCTGAAAGCGAACCCGGATGTGAAAGTCGAAGAGGTGAAGAAAGGCACGCTCTATTACGTTGCCATGAGCCTGAAGAACGAGGAATTTGCCAAGCCGAAAGTGCGTGAAGCGGTGCGCTACCTCATCGATTACGACGGTATCAACAAGACCGTGATGCCAGGCTATGGTTTCTATCACCAGCGCCCGATTCAAGCAGGTATGGATGCCACACTGCCTAATCCCGGTTACAAACTGGATGTGCCGAAGGCGAAAGCATTGCTGGCGGAAGCGGGCTATCCGAACGGTTTTGAAACCACGCTGCGGGTGCTGTCCGATCAGCCTTTCCTCAATCTGGCGACGGCGGTGCAATCCACGCTGGCACAGGCCGGTATTCGCGCCAAAATCATTTCCGGCACTGGCAATCAGGTTTACGGCGCGATGCGCGATCGTAAATTTGACATGCTGGTCGGGCGCGGCGGCGGCGGGGTCGATCCCCATCCGCACTCCAGTCTGCGATCCGTGGTGTATAACCCGGATAACAGTGACGAAGCCAAACTCACCAACTTCCAAGGGTGGAGAACCTCTTTCTACGATGCGCAATTGAACGAGATGATCGATCAGGCGCTGCTGGAGAAAGATCCCGCCAGGCAGAAGCAGCGCTATGCCGAGATACAGGACCGTTATGAGGCGCTGTATCCGGCCATCATTCCGGTCTCGCAGATGGTTGATTCCGTGGTGCAACGCAAAGATGTTGTAGACTTTGTGTCACATCCGTCATCGACCACCCGCTTGTATCTGGTGCACAAGCAACGCTGAAGCCTGAGTAAAGCGTGAGGGCGTTTCCCCTCACGCCGTCATCCTACGAGGTAAGTCACGGCATCAGCGGCGCTGAAGGTAGCGGCGCGGATGCCGGACGGGGAGAAAGAACATGGTTTTCTCTGATTGGCTCAAACCGGGGGCATTACCCTATCGCATAGCCAAGCGGCTGTTACAGGTTGCCTTCACGCTGTTTGGGCTGTTGATTCTGACCTTTATTATCGGTCGGGTCATGCCGATCGATCCTGTATTGGCGATCGTCGGTCAGGATGCTGACCAAAGTACCTATCAGCAGGTCTATCAGCAGCTAGGCCTGGATAAGCCGCTGTATGTTCAGTTCGGTATCTACTTCAATTCACTGCTGCACGGTGATTTGGGCAATGCGATGCTCACCGGTCGTCCGGTGGTGGATGACATTATCCGTGTGTTCCCGGCAACGGTTGAACTGGCGACGATGGCGATTATCGTCGGTGCCGGGTTGGGCGTGCCGCTCGGTGTGATGGCGGCGGCGCGGCGCGGCAAGCTGGCGGATTATATCGTGCGCTTTATCAGCCTGGCGGGTTACTCCACGCCAATTTTCTGGGTCGGCATGATGGGGCTGTTGGTGTTTTACGCCTGGCTCAACTGGGTCGGCGGCGCAGGGCGCGTGGATATGGCGTGGGATGGCATGGTGGAAAACCGCACTGGCTTATTGCTGGTGGATTCCTTGCTGGCGCGCGAGTGGGCGGTGTTCTTCAGTGCCCTGAACCACCTGGTGTTGCCGGCCACTATTCTCGGCTTCCATTCGCTGGCCTACATCAGCCGTATGACGCGCAGCTTTATGCTGGCACAACTGTCGCAAGAGTACATCATCACCGCTCGGGTCAAAGGGTTGTCTGAGTTTCGGGTGGTTTGGGCGCACGCGTTTCGCAATATTCTGGTGCAACTGCTGACGGTCGTCGCGCTGGCGTATGGCTCATTGCTGGAAGGCGCGGTGCTGATTGAAACCGTGTTCTCCTGGCCAGGCTTTGGTTCCTATCTGACGGGCAGCCTGTTGCTGGGGGATATGAATGCGGTGATGGGCTGCGTACTGCTGGTGGGGTTGATTTTCGTCACCCTTAACCTGCTCTCCGACATGTTGTATCAAATCTTCGATCCGAGGACCCGCGTATGAGTATGTCTTCTGAACCGGTAATCGGCTCCTCGCCGGAAGCCAAAAATGGGCGAACTCGAGTGCGTGGCGCGCGCCTGTTCAACTTCCTGCGCCTGCTGGCGAAAAATCCACTGACGGCCATTGGTTCGCTGATTGTGCTGTCGCTGATTGTCATCGCCATTTTCGCCCCTTGGCTGGCAACGCACGATCCCTTAGTACAAGACCTGGCAAATGCCCTGCAAGCACCGGGGGCAGCCCATTGGTTTGGTACCGATGAGTTCGGGCGCGATGTGTATAGCCGTCTGGTGTATGGCTCACGCATCACGCTGTACATCGTGGCGCTGGTGTCGGTAACCGTTGGTCCCATCGGCTTGATGCTGGGCGTGGTGGCGGGCTACTACGGCGGCATCGTCGATACCATCTTAATGCGCATCACCGATATCTTTATCTCCTTCCCCAGTCTGGTGCTGGCACTGGCGTTTGTTGCCGCCTTGGGGCCAGGGTTAGAGCATGTGGTGATTGCCATTACGCTCACCGCTTGGCCGCCTATCGCACGTCTGGCGCGTGCAGAAACGCTGTCACTGCGTCAGGCCGATTTCGTTTCTGCGGTAAAACTGCAAGGTGCATCGTCGCTGCGCATTCTGGTGCATCACATTGTGCCGCTGTGCCTGCCTTCGGTGATTATCCGTATCACCATGAACATGGCGGGCATCATTCTGACGGCTGCCGGGCTTGGCTTTCTCGGATTAGGCGCTCAGCCGCCCGATCCAGAATGGGGTGCCATGATCTCTGCCGGTCGTCGCTACATGATGGAGTGCTGGTGGTTAGTCACCATTCCTGGGTTGGCTATTCTGATGAACAGCCTGGCGTTTAACTTTCTCGGAGACGGCCTACGTGACATCCTCGATCCCCGCACCGAATAAGGGTGCAACCCAGGGCGCGCCGCTGCTGGAGGTGGAAAACCTCAAGGTGAGCTTCGTGAACCACGGCGCAGTGACGGATGCCGTGCGCGGCGTCTCCTTTAACCTCGGTTGTGAGAAGCTGGCGATTGTCGGCGAATCCGGCTCGGGTAAATCAACGGTCGGGCGTGCGTTGCTGCATCTGCACCCGCGCAGCGCGCGGGTGACGGCCGACAGGTTGCGCTTCGGCCAGACCGACTTGCTCACTATCTCTGAAGCACAGATGCGCCAGATCCGCGGTAAGCGTATTTCCATGATCATGCAGGATCCTAAGTATTCGTTGAATCCGGTGGTATGCGTTGGCGATCAGATTGCTGAGGCCTATCTGGCGCACCACAAAGTGTCAGCGCGCGTGGCGAAAGAGAAAGTCATGGCGATGCTGGATGTGGTGCGTATTCGCCAGCCGGAGCGCGTATACGCACTCTATCCGCACGAAGTCTCCGGCGGTCAGGGGCAGCGCATCATGATCGCCATGATGTTGATCACTGAGCCAGAGATCGTCATCGCTGACGAACCCACCTCGGCGCTGGATGTGTCGGTGCGTTTGCAGGTGCTTTCGATGCTGGATGATTTGGTGTCGGAGCGGGGATTGGGGCTGATCTTTATCAGCCACGATATCAATCTGGTGCGCAGCTTCTGCGACAGGGTGTTGGTGATGTACGCCGGGCGCGTTGTGGAATCCATCGCGGCGAGCGATCTCGATAACGCGCAGCATCCTTACACACGTGGGCTGCTCAATGCGTTGCCGGATATCGATCACCCACGCCCGCGTCTGCCAGTCATGCAGCGCGATCCTGCCTGGCTGAGTGAATAAGGAGTGACTATGGGCACACAACATACTGCGGCAATGATCGAGGTGAAAAACCTCAACCTCTCCTTTGGTCAAGGGAACCAGCACAATCAGGTACTGTTTGATGTCAATCTGGCGGTGCGCGGTGGCGAAATCTTTGGTTTGGTGGGGGAATCGGGCTCGGGAAAAACCACGGTGCTGAAATGTCTGGCAGGGTTATTCAACCACTGGCAGGGTGAGCTGTGCATCGATGGTCAACCGCTGGCGCACCGTATCGACAGAGCGCGCTGCCGTCAGGTGCAGATGGTGTTTCAGGATCCCTACGGATCGCTGCATCCACGCCATACCGTTGAGACCATACTCGAGGAGCCGTTGCTGATCCATGGCATTGAGCAGCGCGATCGGCGTATTGATACCTTGCTGGAGAAAGTGGGGCTGGGGCCGCAGTTCCGTCGCCGCTACCCGCACCAACTTTCCGGCGGGCAGCGCCAACGCGTTGCTATTGCGCGCGCGCTGATTCTCGAGCCGCGCGTACTGCTGCTGGATGAACCCACTTCGGCGCTGGATGTGTCGGTGCAGGCAGAAATCCTCAACTTGTTGGCAGAACTGCAACAGCAGGACAACCTGACCTACCTGATGGTGACACACGATTTGGGGGTGATTGCGCATTTATGCCACCGCGTAGCGGTGATGCAGTATGGCCGTATTCTGGAAACGCTGGAGACGGCGGAACTGACACGCTCGACGGAGAAAACGGCCTACACCACAATGCTGGTAGACGCCAGCCGACAGTACAGCCGCGATTTGGCCGTGCGTTCGGAGCGAATGGGGTGATAGTTCGGGTAAAAACCGCATGATGTGCTAACAAGACGGGTCATTTACCCGTCTTTTTTTACGATCGTCGCCGATACTGCACTGGTATGCTATACCTAATGGCCGTAACGTTGTGGCATATCCGTAAGTAAAAAAAAGTAAAAGGGTAGCGTTAAGGAGTGCGGGTATTTACAATCGTTACGCTTTCTTGTAGCCCCCGATCAAAAAGGAATTCTCATGTTCAAACGTACTCTGGTTGCGGCAGCAGCCCTGGTTTCACTGACAATGTTTTCATCCTCGGTCATGGTGTCATCGGCGATCGCCGCCCCTGCCACCACCACGCGCGTTTTGCTAACCACGTCTGAAGGTAACATCGAGTTAGCGCTGGATAACCAGAAGGCACCGGTGTCAGTGAAAAATTTCGTCGAGTACGTTAACAGTGGTTTCTACAATGGCACCACCTTTCACCGCGTCATCCCGGGCTTTATGGTTCAGGGTGGCGGTTTTGTGGATGAAATGAAGCAGAAAGCCACTAACCCGCCGATCAAAAACGAAGCAGATAACGGTTTGCGCAACGTGCGTGGCACCATCGCCATGGCGCGTACCGCTGAAAAAGACAGCGCGACCAGTCAGTTCTTTATTAATGTCGCGGATAACGCGTTCCTCGATCACGGTCAGCGCGATTTTGGCTA
>NZ_JAGFPF010001299.1:0-609 GCF_025962695.1 Candidatus Symbiopectobacterium sp. NZEC135
CATGGCGGACATGATGTTCGCTTCATCGTCGTTGGTAATGGCAATAAACACATCGATTTGTTCGACATGCTCCTGGGCCAGCAACTCCTGATCGGAAGCATCGCCGTGGAATACTATGGTGTCTTGCAGCAGTTCAGCCAGAGCGATCGCACGCTCTTCGTTCTTTTCGATCAGTTTGACGCTGTAGTCTTTTTCCAGCTTATGTGCCAACCCCGCGCCGACGTTACCGCCACCGACAATCATGATGCGCTTGTAGGGTTTTTCCAAGCGCTGGAGTTCGCTCATTACTGCGCGAATATGTTGGGAAGCAGCAACAAAGAACACTTCATCGCCCGCTTCGATAATCGTTGAACCTTGCGGACGGATCGGTCTGTCGTGGCGAAAGATAGCGGCTACGCGGGTTTCGATGTGCGGCATATGCTCACGCAACGCGGAGAGCGCATTGCCAATCAACGGGCCACCGTAGTAAGCGTTCACTGCGGCGATACTCACTTTCCCTTCAGCGAAGTTCACCACCTGTAGCGCGCCGGGATACTCGATTAACTTGTAGATATTGTCGATGACCAACTGTTCCGGCGAGATCAAATGATCAATTGGCACCGCTTCTGC
>NZ_JAGFPF010001301.1:0-609 GCF_025962695.1 Candidatus Symbiopectobacterium sp. NZEC135
GGTTATTCTGAGCACTTCGTTAATTTCCTGCAAAAAGCGCGTGAAGCCTGGCCGGATAAGGTCATTTGCGCCGGTAATGTGGTTACCGGTGAAATGGTGGAAGAGCTGATTCTCTCTGGCGCGGATATCGTCAAGGTAGGCATTGGCCCTGGTTCCGTGTGTACCACGCGGGTGAAAACCGGTGTGGGCTATCCGCAACTTTCTGCCGTGATCGAGTGTGCCGATGCTGCGCACGGTTTGGGCGGGCAGATCGTCAGCGACGGTGGTTGCTCGATGCCGGGTGATGTGGCAAAAGCCTTCGGCGGCGGCGCAGATTTTGTGATGCTCGGCGGCATGCTGGCGGGCCACGATGAGTGTGAAGGCCGGGTGGTAGAAGAGAATGGCGAGAAAATGATGCTGTTTTACGGTATGAGTTCTGCCTCTGCGATGGAGCGCCATTCCGGCGGTGTCGCAGAGTATCGTGCCGCAGAAGGGAAAACGGTCAAGCTGCCGCTGCGCGGCCCGGTCGATAATACCGTTCGTGATATTCTGGGCGGTTTGCGCTCGGCATGCACTTACGTTGGGGCTTCTCCCCTGAAAGAACTCACCAAACGCACCACGTTTATTCGT
>NZ_JAGFPF010001300.1:0-609 GCF_025962695.1 Candidatus Symbiopectobacterium sp. NZEC135
GAAGGGCACGATCCGGTCAAGGACTCACATTATTTGTTACCCATCGGTGGCGGCGTTGATTTTGGTGAGACGTCGGTGGCGGCGGCCATACGTGAAGTCAAAGAAGAGATTGGCGCTGATGCCATCGGTTTGACATTGTTGGGCGTATCCGAGAATATTTTCGAATATAACGGAAAACCGGGGCACGAAATAGTCTTTGTTTATGAAGGCCAGTTTGCCGATAAGGCCTTTTATCAGCAGGATGTGGTGCACGGGATGGAGTCTAATGGCATGCCGCTCGTGCTGCGTTGGATTGATCAGACGGCCGTACTGAGTGATGCGCTGACCGTGTTTCCTGATGGTATCAAGGCCATGTTATAGCTCGCGTTGCTGGGACTTGCTACGGGGTAAATCGTTGCCACGCGTTGTGCCATTTGGCGGTACACCTCTGTTATCCCTGTATCGTCGGCCCTCGCTGGGCGATTTCCCGTTCTAGCCATGTCATCACGACGGCTACGATATAGTCTTGCTCATGTTGGCTAAGCGCGCGGTGGGCGGCAATGCCATGCCATTTTGCTAAACATCCCCGGCAGCAGGTTGCCGTGGCATGCTGTGCAATAAATACCGGAT
>NZ_JAGFPF010001302.1:0-608 GCF_025962695.1 Candidatus Symbiopectobacterium sp. NZEC135
TGCCGATACGGATTTTGCCATGATGTCGCAGGGACCGGATTTGGCCTCAAAGCACTATTTTGGTACCGATTCTAACGGCCGCGATCTGCTGGTGCGCGTTGCCATCGGCGGGAGAATTTCGTTGATGGTGGGCATTGCCGCCGCGCTGATTGCTGTGCTGGTGGGGACGCTGTACGGGGCCATTTCGGGTTACGCGGGCGGCAAGGTCGATTCCATCATGATGCGCTGGCTGGAGATCCTGAACTCCTTCCCGTTTATGTTTTTCGTCATTCTGCTGGTGACCTTTTTTGGGCAGCAGCTACTGTTGATCTTTATTGCGATTGGCATGGTGTCGTGGCTCGATATGGCGAGAATTGTGCGCGGGCAGACGCTCAGCCTCAAACGTAAAGAGTTTATCGAAGCGGCAGTGGTGTGCGGCGTTTCTACCACGGGCATTGTGTTACGCCATATCGTGCCAAATGTGCTGGGCGTCGTGGTGGTTTACGCGTCATTGCTGGTTCCCAGCATGATCCTGTTCGAATCGTTTTTAAGTTTTCTTGGGCTGGGCGTGCAAGAGCCGCTCAGCAGCTGGGGCTCGCTGCTCAATGACGGAGCGAACTCAATGGAAG
>NZ_JAGFPF010001303.1:0-598 GCF_025962695.1 Candidatus Symbiopectobacterium sp. NZEC135
TCCGAGAATTTTTCGAGATCGGCCATCGCCTCTTTTATTCTTTTCTTTTGTAACGCAGAAAGTTGACGATTAAGCATCAGTTCACGCAATGCCAGCATCAAGTCGCTGTCATTGGGGAAGAGACTTCTGCCGTATTTCAGCAGTCCATCTCTGTTCAAGGACAGCCTGGACACTTGCTTAATCAAAGCATCGTGCTTTTCGTCAGCCTTCTCTTCCAACATGGAAGAAAGAAAGTCATGCTCAATACTGTCGTTCCTGCGGCCCATTCGGCTAAAACGACCAAATGTACTCAGCACATCGGCAAATTCTTCGGCAGCATTGCTGATCTGCTCCACTGGCTGGTGCTCACCCTCCTCACTGGTGGCTGACACCGTTAACCTGTTGTTCTCCTCCCTAAAATCCGTGCGCAGGAGGCTTGCTCGCCCAAGAGGAGGTATTGCCATCTACATGCCTTGCCGTTTGTTCATAAATTGCCGCAACATGGTGACCGTTGACTGCAGTGTTGCCGTATCTGCGCCGACAAGGTTTCGACCCAGTACCGGGTTATTGTCCCAACGCCCTTGCCAGGTTTCACCATATGCCAACAAGCGTGGCTGAA
>NZ_JAGFPF010001304.1:0-607 GCF_025962695.1 Candidatus Symbiopectobacterium sp. NZEC135
GCCGCCGTAGTAAAACGGGTGGTCTATCACGTATTGTGGCAACCCTTCACCGTTGTCGATGCGCTCTTTGAGTTTGGCGTGAGCAATATCGCGCGCCACAATAATGGTACCGGACAGAGAGAGACGCGTGGAAACCGGATACTGAGACAGCGTTTTCAGGATCTGTTCCATCGGTTGGTTAAGATCGATCTTGACCGCTTCACCTTCCCCGGCCTCACGCAGAGACTCAGGAATGTATTTGCCAGGGTTCTGCTCTAACTGCTCCAGCCAGATGCCATCGCGGTTGATTTTCGCCTTGATGTTGCGGTCAGCGGAGCAGGAAACGCCCATGCCAACCGGGCAGGAAGCGCCGTGACGCGGCAGACGAATAACGCGGATATCGTGAGCGAAATATTTACCGCCGAACTGTGCGCCTAACCCCAGATCCTGTGCCGCTCTCAGCAATTCATTTTCCAGTTCGACGTCGCGGAAGGCTTGCCCATGTTCATTGCCGCTGGTAGGCAGCGTATCGTAGTATTTGGTGGAAGCCAGCTTCACGGTTTTCAGCGTACTTTCCGCGGAGGTACCGCCGACAACAAAAGCGACGTGGTACGGCGGGCAGGCGGCG
>NZ_JAGFPF010001305.1:0-607 GCF_025962695.1 Candidatus Symbiopectobacterium sp. NZEC135
TCCTTTCTGGTGTTCAGCGAAGAAGTGCCGGCCGATACCCGCATTGATAAAGAGAATACGGTGCTTTCTGTGGGCGCGCTGATGGGAAACATCAGGCCGAAATCAGCCGCTAAATCCAGCGAAGTTCGCTCGATGAAAAAGCTGGCGATTACCACCTTTCAGGGTTCAACGTTAATCTTCACCGAAGATGAGATAGACATAGACGCCACAGTGAAACTGCTCAAGGTGTGAAACCTTTTCGCTGGCCCCGTGTCAGCAGCGAACCGTATTCACTGCGCCCCTGATGGCGTCCTCCAGACCAAACGCCATCGCGATCGGGCTCTGCGCCCGGTTACAGCCTTGACGATTACAGGTATAATCCCACCCATTATTCTTACGGGTTTCGAAACGACGATGACAAAACTCACCTTACAAGAGCAACTGCTGAAAGCGGGATTAGTGTCCAGCAAAAAAGTGGCCAAAGTGCAAAGAACGGCCAAAAAATCACGCGTTCAGGCGCGTGAGGCCCGAGCCGCTGTAGAGGAAAATAAAAAAACACAGCTCGAGCGCGATAAACAGCTAAGCGAGCAACAAAAACAGGCTGTGTTATCTAAAGAGTATAAAGCGC
>NZ_JAGFPF010001306.1:0-604 GCF_025962695.1 Candidatus Symbiopectobacterium sp. NZEC135
CCGCCAATGCTGCCCTGCTCGCCGCACAGATTCTGGCGCTGCACGATGGCGAGCTGGCGGTTCGCCTTGCCGCCTGGCGTCAACAGCAAACCGATGAGGTACTGGCACATCCCGATCCGCAGGAGGAGGCATGAAGCCCGTTTGCGTATTAGGAAACGGCCAACTGGGCCGAATGTTACGTCAGGCCGGTGAACCCTTGGGGATTGCCGTCTATCCGGTGGGACTGGATGCCGAACCGGAATCCGTGCCGTTTCATCACGCGGTCATCACCGCCGAGATTGAACGCTGGCCGGAAACCGCATTGACGCGCGAATTGGCTGAGCACGCAGCCTTTGTTAACCGTGATATTTTTCCGCGCCTGGCCGATCGCCTGACGCAGAAACAGTTGCTGGATTCGTTGCAGTTGCCTACCGCCCCCTGGCAGTTACTGGCTTCAGAGCAAGAGTGGCCCGGCGTCTTTAGCCGACTGGGCGAGTTGGCGATCGTCAAACGTCGCGTGGGTGGCTATGACGGCCGCGGCCAGTGGCGTTTGCGTCACGACACCGCAGCGACCCTGCCGCAAGAGTGCTACGGCGAATGCATCGTTGAACAGGGCATCGCCTTT
>NZ_JAGFPF010001308.1:0-603 GCF_025962695.1 Candidatus Symbiopectobacterium sp. NZEC135
AGTCGGGTGGGATTGGGATGGCCCACCGCATTCAGATCGTACAGTTCCATAAATTCTCGCTCATTCCAGTCGGCGTTACAGAACACCGGCGTCAGTGACGGCACATCGCGCTGGCCTGCGGCAAGAAACACCGTCAGGGTCAGCGTTGAGCCATCAAGGTCAAAATGGTAGGCAATCTCGTGGATGTCGGTCGGTTCGCCGCCCAGGCGCTGATAAGCACTGATGGTATGCAGCCTTCCGCCCAACTGCTTGATGGCAAGCGCGGCGGGTAACAGTTGTTCCGTGTCAGCCAGACGGCTCCAGGCGCTGACGACGCCCCATTTGTTAATGCGCGTTTCGAAGGAGAAACCGGCGGTGAGTTGTTGATTAAACAGGCTTTCAACCTGTGTAATGTCGTCAATCATGGTGCTTCTCGCAGAGATGAGGGGGCAACGTCCGGTAGGTAATGCCAGGATGGTTAATCTGGTTGATGCCCGGCGTGTTTTGCTGAGCGGCGGTGTGCGTGCGGCGACAGTCGGGGCAGCGCAGACTCAGCGCCGGGTCGACGCCACCCGGCGTCTGGTAGACGTTATCCAGCAGCGCTGCACTTGGGGCGAGAAAGGC
>NZ_JAGFPF010001307.1:0-603 GCF_025962695.1 Candidatus Symbiopectobacterium sp. NZEC135
TGCTCAACGCACGACTATGCAGCCTCCGCACGGGGGAAAAGGGGAAAGAACACGGTGCCATCACCCAGATCCGCGTTACGGCGTTGCAAGGCGAAGCGGCCTGTGAGGCGGGTCTGGCACATTTTCAGCGTTTATTTATTCATCATTACGCCGAGACGGTGAGCAGCAAAGCCGCGATTCGCTTACCCGGTGCGCTGTGTTTTCAGGTGACGGAGACTGAATACCAACATATCCGACAATCCGCCGAGACGATTAACACCTTGAAAGCGACGCTGGAGCAGTTGATTACGCGCGAATCCGGTTTGGCTGCCGAGCAACGGTTTGAATTCGTGCACGCTCACCTGCCCGGATTGATCACACTGAGCGCCTATCGTTCGCTCACGCTGTTAACAGAACCCGACACGGTGCGGTTTGGCTGGGCCAATAAGCATGTAGTCAATACACTGACGCGAGAGGCGGTAGTAGAAAAACTGGAGAAGAGCCTTCAGGCAACGCGGGGAATTTCACCGACAGACAAAGTCACATGGCACGCTCGAGTAACTCAGGAACTGATTGATATCAAAAAATTGCCGCAAGACGCCGTGTTGAAGATTAAACGGCCGG
>NZ_JAGFPF010000130.1:0-4215 GCF_025962695.1 Candidatus Symbiopectobacterium sp. NZEC135
AGAGCGATTCCGTGCGCGTTTTAATAAAGCAGCCGTTTTTACCGTGTTTAATCACCACGTTTTTCACGCCACACGCCAGAAAACGATCGGCAATGCTGTCCAGCGAGCTTTCCCCGGTTAATAGCCGCGCTTCGTCATAATTGGGAAACAGGTAATCCACGTAGCTCAGCGCGTCCTGAATATCCTCCAGCCGCTCGCCCAGACGCGGCTTAATCATATCCGCGCAGAGGGTCAGATGATGCGCTTTGGCCTGCTGGAAGATTTTTACCAGCGATTGACCCTCCAACAGCGGGCTATTAAAAATACTGGCCAGTGACAGTAATTTCGCCTCGGGAAAACGGGAGAAATCCACATCGTCAATATTCAACTTCCACAAGCTGCCGTTACAGTTGGTGACAAAGGTGCGCTCACCATCCTCCGTCACCAGGCCGACATTAATCGACGTGTCGATGTGCGTATCCAGCATCAAACTCTGAATATCAATATTTTCCCGACGGCAGGCAGCCAGAATAAAATGCCCCGGCGCATCGTCACCAATACGGCTATTTAACGCCGTTTTATGCCCTAACCGGGAAAGGATGGTCGCTTCATTAATCGCATCCCCCCCGGTCGTCATGGCAATCCGCTCCAGAGGATAAGAGTCAACATCAAAGATATTTTTACTCACCGGCTGTAACGGGATATCGACAATGGCGGCACCAATGCAAATAACATCGATAGGTTGCGCCATGGCTAGTTCGCCTTTCCGTCAGAGCCAAACAGGTAAATTTTCTCCAGCGCCCTTTCTTTCACCGCTTTACGCACTTCACGTTCAAGATGCAGGAAGGGTTGCTGCTGGTTTTCTTTTACCGCCACCATCGCCGCCAGACATAACTCGGTGTGAATATTGATCTTGGCGATACCTAACGAAATCGCTTTACGAATATCAGCATCGCTAATGCCAGAGGCACCGTGCAGCACCAGCGGCACAGAAACCGCCGCGCGCACTTTTTCAACCACCTCAAAATTCAATTTTGGCTCAGAGGTGTAGACACCGTGCTGATTACCGATCGCCACCGCCAGCGAATCACAGCCGGTTCTTTCCACAAATTCTGCGGCCTGGCTGGGATCCGTGTAGTGATAGCTTGCCAGCGCTTCTTCATACACGGTTTCATTACCCACATGGCCCAATTCTGCCTCTACCGGAATGCCCAGCGGATGGAAATAATCCACGGCTTCTTTGGTCAGGCGAATGTTCTCTTCAAAGTCGAACGCAGAGGCATCACGCATTAATGAATTCATGCCGTGGGTCCAGGCGTTATGGATAATTTCCATGCTGCGCCCGTGATCCCAATGGGTAATCACCGGCACCGTGGCTTTTTTCGCCATGGAGACCATCATGTGGGAAAAATCTTCAAATGAGGTATTTCCCACAAACCCGGTACCAAAAGAAATAATGACCGGCGATTTCGACTCCTCGGCAGCATCAATAACGCCCATCAGCATTTCCGCATTCCATACGTTAAAATGTGCAATTGCATATTTTCCCGCCTGCGCCTGTGTTTCCCAATATTTAATATCTGCCAGCATAGTTATGTCTCCCTTGTGAATTTACGCACCAATCTTAATTACGCCTTTGATGATGTCCTTTTTCATATTTACGGATTCATCAAAAGCACGCTGCACATCCTGATAGTCATAGATATGCGTCACCATAGATTTCACATCGAACTTGCCCGATGAGATGGCCTCAATCGTTACCGGATAGCGGTTGGCATAGCGGAATACGGTTTGAATGGACACTTCGCGATTAATTTTCAGGAAATTAATCGGAGAATCGCCGGGCACCGTGCCGACAATCATGATTTTTCCGCCGCGCATAACCAGATAGGGGGCTTGTTTTACCGTCACTTGCGAACCGGCGGTTTCAAACACGATGTCAGCGCCCGCCTCACCCAATAACGTTTTGGCGCGCTCAACCGTGTCTTCAGCGGCACCGTTGATGACCGCCATCGCGCCAAGTTTGCCTGCCATCTCAAGGCGTTTTTCCAAAACGTCGACCACGACAATTTCCGATGCGCCCATATAACGGCACGCCTGCAATGTCATCAAACCAATACAGCCGGCCCCGAGAATGACAATCTTTTTGCCGGGCTTAACGTCGGCCAGCATCGCGGCATGAATCCCCACCGCCGCCGGTTCAACCAGGGCACCTTCCAGGGTGTCCATATTGTCGGGCAGCTTGTAGGTGAAGCTTTCCGGGTGACACAAATAGTGAGTCAACGCACCGCGGTAATTGGGCTGTGTCGCCATAAAGTCAACGTCAGGACAAATGTTGTATTTGCCTTCCAGGCAATAGCGACATTTACCGCAGGGTACGCCGGGTTCAATATTTACCCGGTCGCCAATTTTGAATTTTTTTACTTTACTGCCTACCGCTGCGACCGTACCGGCACATTCGTGCCCCAATCCAATCTCTTGATTAGGATCTTTCGGCGGAATAAAAGGGCCAGATTCAAACCCGTGCACGTCAGAACCGCAGATCCCGACATACTCAACGTTAATTAATACTTCATCATCCTTTGGTGTCGGAACCGCAGCGGGAATAATATTCATTGTCCCAGGCGTTTTTAATACAGCTTTTGAATTTTTCATCATTAATTCCTGTAGGATAACTTATTTATCGGTAAAACGTATTGATGGAAAAACGTCGTTTATTTATTGGTGTTATTTACTGGTAACCACATTCATGCCAATGCTTTCAACCGATGCGCCTTTGGTTTCAATACCAATCACCGCAATAGCACCCGCCACAATAATTGACACGCCGCCGAGTAAAACAAACACGCCGGTTACACCGTATCCACTCAATAAGCTCGCCACCGCGTAAGGCGCGGCAATACCGCTGATGCGACCTACCGCATTTGCCAGTCCTGAACCTCTTAATTTGGCTTCCGTCGGCCAGATTTCCGGTACATACACCGCAGAGGCATAGCAAACGTACATATACACAAAGGTAATCAGGAAGAAACCAATCAGGGTAATCATCATCATGCTGGTTTGCAGCGAGTAGAAATAACCCAGCCCGGCAATCAATAACAGCAGTCCGACCCCCATGACTTTTCTGGGAATTCGGTCCATCACCAGCATGGCAATAAAAATGCCAAACGGTGCGCCGAACATACTCATGGTGTTAAGAACAATAGAATCCTTTAAGTTTATTCCCTGCGTCATAAAGATAGTGGGTAACCAATTAATCAAGGTGTACTGCACTACGTTCATTGCGATAAGCACGAAAGAACCAAGAATAACCCGTTTGAGCAAGGCGCCTTTGAGCAGCGCCGAATAAGGAACGCTGGCGGCCCGCACGTGCGTATCTTCAACCTGCACTGGCGGCGGCAGCGGTTTGCCGGTCTGCTGCTCCACGCGTTGTTCGATCGCTTTCATGATGGCTTCCGCCTCCTGATAGCGCCCTTGAGCCTCCAGCCAGCGCGGTGATTCAGGGAAATGGCGGTAGGCAAACCAGGTGGCAATCAACGACAGTCCGGCAGGAATCAGCAATTGCACACGCCAGTTCCACTCGGCACTAATGACCGTGGTGAGTGCCATAGCAATCAGGGAACAAATAGGATAGGACCAGTTACCAATAAAAGAGACACGGCTAGACCAGGTACCGCGATTTCGCCCCGGCATATATTCCGTATACCCGGCGAACAGCGTGACCAACAAAGCACCCAGACCAAATCCCATAACAAAACGGCAGGCGATCAAAAAATCCATATTGGGCGAGAATGCCCCAACCACCATTGAGATAATATGAATCAGTTCGAACAGGACAACCCCTTTCTTTCGCCCTATTTTATCACCAATGATGCCGCCAATTAATGCACCGGCAAACATCCCAGCGGTGGTAATGGCAGAAAAGGTCGCGGTAATTGAATTATCAGCCCATCCCAGTGATTTCAACTGAGCCAATATTATTCCACCGACGGCATTACTCCAGCAAACTAATAATCCAAATGCCACCATGCCAAACATGGAATAATGCCATCGACTGTCCGGCAAGCGATCGAGCCTCGCCCCACAATGAGGTGCTATTATCGTATTCATGTGATTCTATCCTTAAAGAATAAGGGAATTCACGCCAGATTAATGCGTAAAGTCATAGGTCATAATAACTTTAATCGCCGTTTTATTTGCCATCGCCTCGAAACCTTCCTGCCATTGAGAAAGTCC
>NZ_JAGFPF010001309.1:0-602 GCF_025962695.1 Candidatus Symbiopectobacterium sp. NZEC135
AGGATTACTCGAACAAAATTGTCGATGCGGACAAAGCAAAAATTGGCGTTGCCGATCTTCAGGTCAAACTGATTCCGATCACATCCCAGAACCGTATCCCCTTGTTGCAAAATGGCACCTTTGATTTTGAATGTGGTTCCACCACCAACAACCTGGAACGTCAGCAACAGGCGGCTTTCTCCAATACCATCTTTATCGTCGGTACGCGTTTGCTGACTAAAAAAGACTCGGGCATTAAAGACTTCCCGGATCTGGCAGGCAAAACCGTAGTGGTTACCTCTGGCACCACCTCTGAGAAATTGCTGAACAAGCTGAACGAAGAGAAAAAACTGGATATGCGTATCATCAGCGCCAAAGACCATGGCGATGCCTTCCGCACCATGGAAACAGGTCGTGCCGTTGCCTTTATGATGGATGACGCGTTGCTGGCCGGTGAACGTGCCAAGGCCAAACAGCAGGGCGACTGGGTGATCGTTGGTACCGCGCAGTCCGAAGAAGCCTATGGCTGTATGCTGCGTAAAGACGATCCGCAGTTCAAGAAACTGGTTGATGACACCATTGCGACATTGCAAACCTCCGGTGATGCGGAAAAATCATTCGAT
>NZ_JAGFPF010001311.1:0-602 GCF_025962695.1 Candidatus Symbiopectobacterium sp. NZEC135
CCAGCCAGCGCTCATCGCCCAGACCCAGGCGTGCGCCTTTCAGCAGGCCGTAGCCCAAACCGGCGGTAGCGGAAATTTCTTCATAGCTGTCAGGGTGGTCCAGCAGGGTATGCCAGGCACCGCTTTCGGCTTGCAGATCGATCAGGGTGTTCACCTGTGCGTTGAGGCACTCCAACAGATAGAGACGCACACCGTTGTCGATATGAGCGACCTCTAGCAGGTCGAGAATCCCAACGGTGATCCACGCGTTGCCGCGTGCCCAGCGCGCTTGCGCAAAATTACTCTTTTGCGCAAAACTCCAGCCGTGATACCACAGACCGGTTTTCGGATCGTTAAGGTAGCGCGCGTGCAGCAAAAACTGGCGTACCGCTTCGTCGACCAGTTCCTGACGGCCTGACACCGTACCGTAATGCGCCAGGAACAACACCACCATAAACAGCGTGTCGTCCCATATCTCCATCTGGTTCACGCCGTCGGATACCACATGCTGGAAGCCTTGTTCCGGCGTGCGCGGCAGCTTGGTCATCACATCGTCCGCCCAACTGTCCAGAACACGCGCGTAATGGTCATTGCGGGTGTGTTGCCACAGCAGTGACAGCGGC
>NZ_JAGFPF010001310.1:0-602 GCF_025962695.1 Candidatus Symbiopectobacterium sp. NZEC135
GATTCCCGGCTGTTTTTTGGCAGTCTCAGGCAAAACCTGATGCTGGGTAACCCCCACGCCAGCGAGCAGGAATTACTGGCAGCGCTGCGTATCAGCGGGGCGCTCAGCATGGTGCAGCAGGATGCCTCCAGCCTTGAGCGCATCATTCAGGAAGGCGGACGCGGCCTGTCCGGCGGGCAGCGTCAGATGGTGCTGTTAAGCCGTCTTATCCTGCGCAACCCGCAGATCGTGCTAATGGATGAACCTACGGCCTCGATGGATGAGCAACTGGAAGAACAGGTCATACGCCAGATGAAAAGCTGGCTGGAAGGACGAACGCTGGTGCTGGTGACGCACCGCCCGGCCCTGCTCAAGCTGGTTGACAGGCTGATCGTCATCGACAACGGGCGCATTATTGCCGATGGCCCCAAAGAACAGATACTCAAGGCGGTCAGCAAGCCGCTGGATAACGCGCAGCAGGTCGCCTGAGGGAGAGAAATATGAACAAGACGCTGTTCAGCGCAAAAGGGAAAGCCTCCTCCAGAGTGATTTGGCTGACGCTGCTCGGGTTGGTGGTATTTTTCGTCTGGGCGAAAATTGCCATCCTTGATGAAGTCACCATC
>NZ_JAGFPF010001313.1:0-601 GCF_025962695.1 Candidatus Symbiopectobacterium sp. NZEC135
TTCATGATGCTGTCAGGTATTTCTTTTATTTGATTATATCTTAAGTCAATATATTTGGTCTTTTTAGAGAAATCGCATAATATATGTTCGATTTTATTATGGCTTAAATCTATTCTTTTTAGTTTTTGAGGGCAGTTTGTAATTGCCCCTTCGATGCTGTTTTCACTTAGGTCTAAATGTTTTACGAAAGGCGGTAAGTCTTCAGGGTATTTCTTCAAGGCATTTTGGCATAGATATAATTCAGAGATATTTTCGGGCAGGTTTTTAGGCAACGACTCCAGTCTGTTATTATAAAGTGATAAGAAAGTGAGGGTTTTAGGAAGTGTTTCTGGTAAAGTTGTCAGGCAATTATTCATTGCGTATAGTTGTTGAAGGTTTTCAGGAAGTCGAGTGGGTAATTTATCAAGTTTATTGTTCGAAACATTTAATTTTATTAGCTGGTCGGGGATAACATCAGGTAATGAACTCAGTTCAAGGTTAGCTAAGTCAAGAGAAGTGCTTGCCCTTTCAAGACAATCTTGCATTCGCAAAACTGCAACGTTCCGTAGTTCACCTTCACCTTGGGGAGCATTACTCTCCCATGTTGACCAGATAGCTTGAT
>NZ_JAGFPF010001312.1:0-601 GCF_025962695.1 Candidatus Symbiopectobacterium sp. NZEC135
AAGGGTGGCAATTTGAGATGACTCACCCGGTTACCGTTGAGGTTGATGGCGTGCCAATCCCGCCCGGCGATTGGGGTGAATGCACGATCTTGCCTGAAAGTG
The DNA here is from genome assembly GCF_025962695.1 of Candidatus Symbiopectobacterium sp. NZEC135. Classification (NCBI taxonomy): domain Bacteria; kingdom Pseudomonadati; phylum Pseudomonadota; class Gammaproteobacteria; order Enterobacterales; family Enterobacteriaceae; genus Symbiopectobacterium; species Candidatus Symbiopectobacterium sp. NZEC135. The sequence goes on from NZ_JAGFPF010001312.1 coordinate 103, forward strand.
ATGTACGCATGTATCCAGTACCGTTTGGCATTGAGATCGGTGTCGTAGGGTGGATCGCTATCGCCGTCGCCGCTGCTTCCGTTGCTTATGCGCTATTCATGATGCAAAACATCAATACCAGTGGCTATACAACCACAGGCAACGGTGATTCTCTTGAGCTTAATCCGGCCAAGGCTAATTCAGCAAAACTTGGCGATCCGATCCGTGAAATCCTCGGACGTTACAAAGTTTGGCCTGATTACGTTGTTCAGCCGGTTAGCCGCTTTGTTAATAAAAAGAAATACTTCACACACATGTTTCTGTGCGTAGGTGTTGGTGATATTGAAATCCTGCGCTCAGGCATCAAAATCGGTGCCACTCCCGTTTCTTCTTTTGGCGATGATGTTCAGTACACCATCTATCCACCTGGTGCAGACGTGTCTGCTGATACGCGTACCGAGAACTGGTACAACGCGCCGGAAGTTGGCGGCACCAACGCGGGCACATCAGGGTTGGATTT
>NZ_JAGFPF010001314.1:0-600 GCF_025962695.1 Candidatus Symbiopectobacterium sp. NZEC135
GCTTCATTCGCATAAGGTTCCAACGCATAGCTGGTGGCGGGGCCAATGGCAAACGCCAGGCCAGCAAACGCTACCACGACCGGTGCCATAAAGATCCACCAACGCGCCTGTAGCGCCTCGGGCAACCAGAGAATAATGGCGCACAGTAACAAAAAGCCGCTGCCAATCAATATCACGCTGAGCCTCAGGCAAGCGGGTCGGCCAATTTTCACGATCGCGCGCGTTGCCAGCAGGCTCATCGCCATCACCCAAAAGCCGTTTGCGCCGAACACCAGCGAGAACTGTAACGGTGACAACCCGCCGTGTACCATCAATACCACGGATGCCATCGACAGATAGGTCAGGGCCATCCCCATAATGCCAGCATTACAGCCAGCAAAGCCGATAAAGCGCGGTGTGAAAAGGATTCTGGCGTATTGCTTGATGGGCAAACCCGGCAGGCGCAGGGTGTCTGCCGGGCGGGTTTCTGGCAGATAGCGCAGGGTCAGCAATAGGACTACGCTGGCATACAGCGTCAAAAACCAGAAGCAGGCGCGCCAACCGAATGCGGCGGACAGCAAGCCGCCAAAAAACGGGGCCAGCGCGGGCACGATATTCAGC
>NZ_JAGFPF010001318.1:0-599 GCF_025962695.1 Candidatus Symbiopectobacterium sp. NZEC135
ACTTGCGTATCCATCGCACCCGCGCCGCTGTGCGCAATGCTAAAGTCAGCGGGTTGCTGCTCCCATTCATAAGGGTGTGATTCAATGCTGTCGATATGAGCGAGGGGTGGGCATTCGCGAGTAAGGTCGTCAAGGAACGAGGCAACCTGCGGAGACATCACCAGATGAATCAACACCCCTGCGCTGTCATTGCTGACATTGCCACACAGTTGGTGTCGATGCGCCAGTTGCCACACGTAAGGGCGAAACCCCACCCCCTGCACTTTGCCTTTAACGCGGATGCGAATACCGTTGCTCATAGTTGGAGCTAAACTCCAGAGGAATATTGTGTTTTTCTTCATCAGCGAAAAAAATCACGCCCAGGTGGGTGAAACCGCCGGGTAGGCGGCTCCGCACACTTCAGCGGGATGCTTTACGCGAAGCAAACCTAAAACGTTAGCAGATGCGCGGCATGGGTTCATTATGCGGCAGATCCAGCAGCCGTGAAGCGCCGAATATTCCGCGCAGGCGTACCTGCTTTTGCGCCGTCGCTTCGCCAATGGTGACAGCCTCTTTGCCCAGTGGATGTGCATGCAGCGCGTCAAGCACCGCTTGTTCCG
>NZ_JAGFPF010001317.1:0-575 GCF_025962695.1 Candidatus Symbiopectobacterium sp. NZEC135
GACCTCATCCCGCCCTGTCTTTGGCCGTAGCTGGTTACCTTATGCGTTAGTGTTTCCCCAACTGGCTATCACGGTGATTTTCTTTATCTGGCCTGCCGGTCAGGCGCTGTTGTATTCCACGCAACGCCTTGATCCCTTTGGGCTCTCCAGCGAGTTTGTCGGCCTCGAAAACTTCCGCCACCTGATGAGCGACAGCTACTATCTGGACGCCTTCTATACCACCATGGTGTTCAGTTCTCTGGTAACGGTGTGCGGCATGAGCGTGTCGTTACTGCTGGCGGCGTTGGTGGACTATGTGCTGCGCTGTCGGCGCCTTCTCCACACCCTCTTTATTCTGCCTTCGGCCGCGCTGTGGATGTTTTTGTTCAGCCCCGGCGGATTAATCACCTATGGCTTAAGCCAGTGGGGTTATGACTGGAATCACGCCACTCACAGCGGCCAGGCGTTGTTTCTGGTGGTGCTGGCGTCCATCTGGAAGCAGATAAGCTATAACTTTCTGTTTTTCCTGGCGGCGTTGCAGTCCATCCCGCGCTCTCTGGTGGAAGCGGCGGCCATTGATGGCGCAGGCCCGGTGC
>NZ_JAGFPF010001316.1:0-599 GCF_025962695.1 Candidatus Symbiopectobacterium sp. NZEC135
TTATCACACCCGCCGTCCGCAAACGAAAGACCGCATCAGCGGCAACCGTCGCAGAGGGACCAGCACCAAATGCAAATACCTGGCGTGCGCTCTGGATTAAATCGACCGCCTCATCAAGTGCGGAGATTTCGATAGCACCGCTGAGCGCAGTCAGTGCGTCTACACCAGCACGAATTGATGTTTCCAGCACTGATGCCAGCGTCGCATCCGCTGTAAGAACTTCAGGCGGGGCAAAGAATTGGGCAGTGCCACGAGCCCGGGCAATCTCTATCTTAAGTTCAGTGAACCCGGTGAACCCGATCGCTCGTGCAGCGCGTATTACTGTCGGCGGTGATACACCAGCACGGGTGGCAACCTGTGCTGCCGTGCTTGTACCGACAAATAAAGGATCGACAAGCAGGAGATCGACAACTTTAGCCTCACTTGCAGCGAGGTCGCCGCTTCGGGCGTGAATGCTGCCAAGCCATTGCTGTAACCGCTGCTCACCTTCTGAAATTCTATTACCATTTTCTTTATTCATATGTAATATATTACATGTCCTTTGGGAAGGGCACAACCACCACGTAATTAGATTCTGTTGCAAGGAGTCCGCATTCATG
>NZ_JAGFPF010001315.1:0-599 GCF_025962695.1 Candidatus Symbiopectobacterium sp. NZEC135
AGGATTTTTAATTAAAAATTAAATGAAGAAATTCGCAAATATCCATTTAAAGAGCATATAAACTTCAAATGGCCATAACTTGGCCATTTGAACTCGGAATTGGACCGTTCAAGTCTCTAATTTTTCCTTAAGATGTAAAGAACCCATTTTTGTGCTTTGTTTCTGCTGTTATGTGGAGTTATTTAGAGTTAAAGCCTCTTCTTTTCCGTTGGTCGTGTAGACGCTGCAGCTTCGGAAGATCCGCTCTTCGTGGAGGTTGAAGCCGACGTTTGGGAAAGCGAGCAAGGCAAGTCACATCATCCTTGAACATATTGAATCCCAGTTTATAAAATTATGTTGATTTAAATTATTGCATTATCGCTTTATTTAAATTCCCGCGTTATCACTGTTTTATTTAGCCATGCCTATTTACCTTTGTTATGACCTTATTATTGTTATTGTTATTATTACCTTGTTCACCCTAGATTAAACAAAACCCCAACTAGTGGACACTCTACTCATGGTACCACTAGTATAATTTTAGGTAGATGCTTCGCAATTTAATTAGGTAACATTAGGTGGTTTTACAACTTTAGACTTTGGGAAATATTCATATCACC
>NZ_JAGFPF010000131.1:0-4199 GCF_025962695.1 Candidatus Symbiopectobacterium sp. NZEC135
ATCCTCTGTTGCCATTACTTCATTCAACTCAGGAGTCCAACCATAGCGTATGATATTGGCAAAATACCGAGGCCATTCCCAAGGCCATCGGCCATAAACAGGCTGCACTCGATAAGTAATTGTTTTTCCTGCCTTAACAAAGTTTAGAACACTGTCTTCAACTTGATTCAGGTGACTGGCGGCTGATGGGTTGTTGGTTGATTGAGTGAGAGGAGTAAGGTTTTTCCATTCATCTCCAGGCCCACCCAATTTTCCTCGAAGTAAGTGACCGGCAACATAGTAAGATTGACCGCCTGGGTTTCGACGCATCATCAATGATTTGTATGAAGCGTTACTCGCCTTCAAGGTATCGGAATCAGTTCCGCTTCCATCAGGTTGGTTACCTGAATTCAAACCATTTACCTGCATAAATGATCCAAATCCCCGCCCAGTGAGCGGCCCCCACAAAGGTAAAGCTTTATTATTGTTGTCTTCAACGTTTCCACGAATCATTCCTGCAACCGATACCTATGTCGCTTAAATTGTTACCGATAAGCTTACGCCCTGCTAATTTGAACCAGTCTCCTGGCGAGGCGAAATAGCCGATTTTCAAATTCCCAGGATCGTCTCCCTGTACTCTAATTGCACTCAGTTTAAAATCTGATTCCGCTACTTCCAATATCTGTTTCAGTTGCTCAGGATCAGGATCGCTTTCAGATATTTGTTGAGTAACCCATTTGTGCGCGGCTAGTTTTCTATCTGTAGTTGAAACATTTTCATCTTTGCTTGCATACGTATCATCCGCAGAGTCAGAAAAATAACCATTACTTTCTTCTTTCTGAATAGCACGCTGCTGTTGATTTGAAATGTTGTCCTGGAATTGATCTATCTGCTGAATGTGTGGACTATTGTTCATCACGTTCTCTTGCAGTTTTCGTTGAGCAACAGCTTCTGGTCGATTATCCACAAACCCAACGCCTTGCTTTACATTATTTTCCTTCTGAGCAACCCTTTTACTTATATTCTTCTTCGGTTTCTCTACTTGTGCATACATATCTCAACCCATTTATTTTTCAGTGATTGTTATAGGCAATGAATAAAGCCTATAACATCCAGATCGCCGTCAAGTGACCTTTAATTGGACTATCTTTATATCTAAAGAGGGCTCTTTAACTCCCATAAATACTCTGCAACGCTTGAGCCCCTAAACCATCCGCTTCATGCTCTAACGCCGGGTTATCATTCACCGACAGTTCCAACTCAATTATAGTCAGTTTCTTATAGTCGTCACACTTGCAATGTCTTTAAACAATCCTTCCAGTAACTGATCTTCAGAGAGAAGAGACATTGCGCAAATCGCAATGATACAGGGACAACAACGTCATCAGATCAAACATCCTCCTGTTAAAAAAACCACAGAGCGTCATTCAAGGTTGTAAAACCCTCGACAAATGCGCTATAGCTATAAAATCCCAATTGGGAACGCCATTTCCTATTCTTAATCAGGAATATCCCATGCTAGACCTCTGCTTAGATTACTTAAAAGAAAGGATGAACCAATCCGTTAAGAACGTTTTTGATTTAGCCGATGATTTGGTGATTGTCTCGCGACCAACAGATCTCGATGGCTCAAAGTCGCCTAAAATACAAAACAAGATCCTCGTTTTCGTTAGCAACATTGAGAAAGACGCATTTTCTAAAAGTTATCGACAAGATTTCAACGCGATGAGCAATAGAACGGCGGTATCATCACAACCACTTTTTATCACCATGACGGTGACAGTCGCGGCTAACTTTAGTACCAACCATTACTCAGACGGGTTAAAGGTACTTTCCCATTTCCTGGCATTCTTCAACCGCCTTAGCAGTTTCAATCGACAGAACTCTCCCGATCTCCCGAAAAACATCGAACAAATCAACATGGAACTGGAGTCCATACCGGGTGATCAGCTTAATCACATGTGGGGAATATTCGGCTCACACTACCTGCCCTCATGTAATTATCGAGTGAGAGTACTCATACCGGATAGTGAGTCTATTCTGTCTCAGGTGGGTAACATCCATTTGTCAGCTACCACGATGGCAAAAAGAGAGAATTAAATGGCAGACTATCAATCGTTCTTAGCAGTTAGCGTTTTGCATGATTATTACAATGCAAACAGCAACGGATTAGCCCCTGTTGATCTTATACCCGACCGGGACACCGCATGGTTACTCAGGCAATACAGCATTCTGCTGAAATCCGCGCGAGGGTTTACACAACTGGTTGTCGATACTGAACAGTTTGCTGATTTAGCCGATTTGACCGATGAATTGGCCTTAAGGTTCTATCTCGTGAGCACAGACCCCGTCACCAGAAGCATCACACAAATGCCCAATATGTTCGATATTTCAACTATAAAGGCAGCATTTATAGATAGCGCAACGCTTGATATCAGCGCAGAACAGTGGGTTGATATAGATCAGTTAAATGCAACTACTGCCTACGAAGGGGTTGCCACTTATAACAAAAATTTAATCAGCATACTCACCGTCAGTCTTCCAAAGCACCACTTAACCTTAGAAAAAAAGTCTATCACGGTTCGGTTCAACGCCATCTCGACCTGTTGGAAATATTATATATTTTCGTTAAGTGGCACAAAAAAACTCACCATTTCCGACGCATTCACAGAGCAAGAGCATGAACAGATCGCCAATAAAACGGCAAGGGTTTTTCTATCTAACGATCAAATCCCCTTGAGGCAGGTTTATACAGAACCCTTTTCACTGTCAGATGATAAGAACGTTATTATTAAATCCCTTCCACTTCCTACACCAGATAATATTTCAATATTTATTGCCAAAGAGATAAAAAAATCTATCGCTCACATCTATGTCAACTGAAAACGCTATGATGTGTAACCCTCTCATGGCAATCATACGCAAGCACCGCAAAGTGACAATCGCTGAATAAAGCAGGAATACGTATCGGTGGGCATAAATCATGAAATTTTATGCGATTAAAACCATAAAAAATTTAATCATTATCTCTTTAAACATGGTTTAATCAGGATTTTATAGGGTAATTTCAGACCAGCAGAAACGCAGTGATACCGGGGTATTGGTTTCAGGAAAAACCAGTTGCATCATTTCTAAGTTGCGTCACGTGCTCTGGCCGTTTTTATCGCATGATAAAATTTACCCTGCCACAACAGGAAAAAATTTTTCATTATTTTCAATACATTAAAACACACCCTTCACCTTTCGTTGGCGCTAGAAACCAACCCGTGCCGCGAAAAGTCTATATTGGTAAAGATGAATAATGTCGCTTGAATTTCTCAACATCAACAGTTGACAGAAAACACAGCAAACGCTATACCAAACATATCATTTGTTAATCAGATAGTTCTTATTGAATGCCTTTCTTAACAGCGTTTTTTCCTGTGTGTTAACCGTTGGGCATGGTTGCCAATCAATTACATGAAGGTCCAAACTATGGGCGTAATGAAAACACCTGGCGTATATATTGTTGAGCAGAACGCATTCCCAAATTCTGTTGTTGAAGTTTCCACTGCGGTTCCCGCGTTTATTGGATATACAGAGAAAGCGGATAACGGTGGTAAATCGCTAAGTAATCAAGGATGGCGTATTACTTCCATGTCGGAATATCGGCAATATTTCGGTGGAGAACCACAACACTTATTTGAAATATCCGAAATTGGTGCCGCGCCTGATGCTAATACCAAAGAGGCATTTAAGCAGGCAGGGAAAACTTACCAAATAACTCAATCAAACACCCGCCATCATCTTTACTACAGCATGCTCTTTTTCTTTCAAAATGGTGGCGGCCCTTGCTATATCGTGTCTGTGGGTAATTATTCCGATGATATCGATGCAGGCGCATTAAAAAGCGGTATTACGCCTCTGATTAAAGAAGCGGAACCCACCATGCTGATTATCCCTGAAGCAATACAATTGGCAGAAGACGACTGTATTAACGTCGAGCAGGCCATGCTCGGCCATTGCGGCGGCAAGATGAAAAACCGAGTGGCTATCTTAGATATCTGGAACGGTTACAAAGACCGTCAGCATCCTGATGGCGACTGTGTTGAAAACTTCCGTTCTAAACTGGGTACCAATTATCTCGATTACTCTTCGGCTTATTACCCCTGGCTCAACACCTCTATCGTGCAGGACAGCGATGTCAGTTTCCTCAACATCAGCAATGTAGATAAGCTGGC
>NZ_JAGFPF010001319.1:0-598 GCF_025962695.1 Candidatus Symbiopectobacterium sp. NZEC135
AGATACCCCAGACGCACCGCCTGACGCGACAGCGAAAATACGCCGGAGATAACCGCCTGAGAGGCGATGATGGTCGCCAGCGTTGCCAGGATCAGCAGCGGAATCAACGCCCAGTCGGGAGCCAGTAAAAAGAAGGGGTTTTTGATGGCTTCTGGGTTACGCAGCAGCAACGCGCCCTGACCAAAATAGTTGAGCACCAACGACGGCAACACCACGGTGAACCACGCTAAGCGAATAGGGAATTTTCCAAAGTGCCCCATATCTGCGTAAAGCGCTTCCACCCCGGTGAAGCACCTGCGGCGTTTCCATCACGCTGCGCACGCCCAGCACCGCCAGCGTCAAAAACCAAATCAGCATCACCGGCGCAAACAGCTTGCCCACACTGCTGGTGCCGTGCTTCTGAATGGCGAACAGCAAGGTCAGCACAATCACCGACATTGGCACAATGTAGCTATCCAGCTCAGGCGCAGCAATCTCAATCCCTTCCATCGCGGAAAGCACCGACATCGCCGGGGTGATCACCACCTCACCATAAAAGAATCCGCCGCCAATCAGCCCCATGATCACCACGATGGAGGTCATGCGATCGCTGGTGTGG
>NZ_JAGFPF010001320.1:0-584 GCF_025962695.1 Candidatus Symbiopectobacterium sp. NZEC135
TCCTGCGCCAGCTTTGCGTTGAGATGATATGACGCCATTCCCGCCCCTGGAAAGAGAAAGTGACAATTGCACTATCATAGCGTTGCCCTGAAAGCTGGACATTGTGCAATTTCACAAACATCAGCCCAATTCATTAGAATTGCGGGAAATATCACAAAATAAGAGCGAGGCGGCGCAGGGCAAAAGCGGAAATAAAAAAGGAGCGTCAAGAATACGCTCCTTTCAGTCTGAAACCGCTAGCGTTTATTGTGCCAACAGATAAAGCGTGGTATTACCGCGCAACACATTCAGCGCCAACACCGGAGGTTTGCTGTCCAGAATTTTACGCAGTTCACCGAGGTACTGCCGATTTTCGCCGCCGCCGAACCGGCTTTCACCTCGTCCACCTTGACGCCTTTCTGACCGTCGATTTCGGTGTTGCTGAGCGATGCGCCGCTGATGCCGGTGTAGAGATTGCCGGATGCGACCTGTGTCTGACTGGTCTGCTGCAAAGTGACTTCTACCGTTAACGGTTTACCTTCACGCAGCAGCCCCAGTTTGACCTTGCTACCAACCGGCAAGGACCCAACCTGGGCACGCAGTGC
>NZ_JAGFPF010001321.1:0-596 GCF_025962695.1 Candidatus Symbiopectobacterium sp. NZEC135
AAAATAGAGAGTGATGCCGCACCCAATCGCGGTGACCAATGGCGCAGCCAGTGGCTGTCCGGATCGCGTGCCAGCGCGCTCAGACACACCAATCCCACCTGAGCGGGCAGCAGCAGACCGTTGTGCAACAAGAAATACCAGTAGGCTTCGCCGTTAGTGAACAGCCAGGCACCCGCGATGAAGTTCAGCACAATGAACGCGACAACCCCGGTGCGTTGGCCGCTGGTGAGTGGCATTCTGGCGCGATCGCGGTAATGGCGGAACAGCGCATAGCCCAAAATCCCTGCTAAAAATTCCGGCAAACGGAAAATAGGTCCGCGTTGCAGCAAACCGGTGTAGGGCATACCAAACTGTTGCTTCCAAATAATCCAGGCCGGCGGTATCAAATAAAGCAGACAAATAATGCCAAGCCAAATCCAGGGGTGGCGGCTGTTGAGTAAGCGTGGGCCCAACGCAGGAAACAGCAAATAGAAGAAAAACAGCGTTGAGAGCGACCACAGCGGGGCATTGAACGTCAGAAAATAGGGGTTCCATGCTTGCAGCATAAACACTTGCAGCAGGCTATTGAACAGCAATTGCGCGTTGGTCATGTAATG
>NZ_JAGFPF010001322.1:0-596 GCF_025962695.1 Candidatus Symbiopectobacterium sp. NZEC135
CGGCTTCGGCATGGCGCCCGTGCGTTTTATTTGTGGTACGCAAGATATCCATAAAACGCTGGAGAATAAGCTGGCCGATTTCCTCGGCATGGAAGACGCCATCCTCTACTCCTCCTGTTTTGACGCCAACGGTGGCCTGTTCGAAACCCTGCTGGGCGATGACGATGCCATTATCTCCGATGCGCTGAATCACGCCTCGATCATTGATGGCGTCCGGTTGTGCAAAGCGTGTCGCTATCGCTATGACAATAACGACATGCAGCAACTGGAAGCGCAGTTGCAAAAGGCAAAAGCGGACGGGGCTCGTACGCTGATGGTGGCGACCGACGGCGTTTTTTCGATGGATGGCGTGATTGCCAACCTGAAAGGCATTTGCGATGTGGCAGAGCGTTATGGTGCGCTGGTGATGGTGGATGACTCGCACGCGGTGGGGTTTGTCGGCAAGCAGGGCCGAGGTTCCCATGAATACTGCGATGTGATGGGGCGCGTCGATATTCTGACCGGTACGTTGGGCAAAGCGCTGGGCGGTGCGTCTGGCGGCTATGTCGCGGCGCGCAAACCGGTGATTGACTGGCTGCGCCAACGCTCTCGCCCTT
>NZ_JAGFPF010001323.1:0-595 GCF_025962695.1 Candidatus Symbiopectobacterium sp. NZEC135
GAAAGGCCTTTCTGACGTAATTCCGCGACAATACGCTGAGTGCCATAGCCTTTTCGGCTTCTTCCATGAATGTAGCGCAGCGCAAACCGCGCATCGTCCAACCAGCCGTGCTCATGACAATATGCCAAGGCGGCATCAATATCAGCGGCGTCAAAGGCCGGATCAATGCGAGCCGTCAACTTACGACGCAACTCTCCTTCGCTGTGATCGCGTACCGCTAACAGGCGCATGGCAATGGTCAGTGCGTTGACAGAGGGGGTTGATGGTGTCATTGAAGGTACATGTTGGTGAGGGAGCACGACAAACGGTAGATACTGCTTGTCATGCTCCTTGCAAGTGACTTAACGCGTTTTAAAATTCGCCGTTACTTTCATTACCCGCGGTTTCTGCATCATCATAGAAACCCGCTTCGCTTGCTGGCGCAGGCACATGATCTTTGTTGTGCAGCAGCATTTCACGCAGCTTTTTGTCCAATTCGGCCGCGATAGCCGGGTTTTCTTTCAGATAGTTGCACGCATTCGCTTTGCCCTGCCCGATCTTGTCGCCGTTGTAGCTATACCAGGCGCCCGCTTTCTCAATCAGCTTATGTTTCACG
>NZ_JAGFPF010001325.1:0-595 GCF_025962695.1 Candidatus Symbiopectobacterium sp. NZEC135
CGGGGCATCAGATGGCGCGAATCGCCAATACCGCGCAGCTCCCGGCGGATTTCCGCAACTTCGTGATTACGCTCTCCAGCAGTGATTTTTCGATCAGCCGCACCCTTGGCGTCGAGATTTGCCATGCCACCGCGCAGCAGATTGTGCCAGAGACCTTAGCGGCGCGTATTGCCGACGCGCTGCACACCGTCGCCACGCAAGGGGAATACAGCAGCGTTAAAGCGTTAGCCAGACTGGCTTGCGGCACGCCATGCTGGAGGGGGTATTGCCTTCGGTGCTGGATTGTCATGATTGTGCCGACTTCACGCTGGTGCCGTTGCTGTGGTGCCGCATCGCCTGGGGTGATGCCATTGCACCGGCCACCCGGGAAAAAATCGATGCCGCCATTCTGCACTTCCGTTACTGGATGGATGAGCCGGGCAACGACGTGCAGTGGTACTTCTCGGAAAACCATGCGCTGCTGTTCCACACCGCCGCCTACCTGGCGGGCAGCTTCTTCCCACAGGCCACCTTCGTGCGTACCAACCGCAGCGGGAGCGAGCAGGCTGCCGCTGGCAAGCAGCGGGTGCTCGATTGGCTCACGCATTTTGAATCC
>NZ_JAGFPF010001326.1:0-595 GCF_025962695.1 Candidatus Symbiopectobacterium sp. NZEC135
ATTTATTGCTCACGCCAGTTTTGGTCTTGCCGTATGTGCGCAAACCGCTGCTGGCGTTGCTGGTTGTCATCAGTGCCAGTTGCAGCTACTTCATGCTCTATTACAACGTGTTAATCGATCGCAGCATGATACAGAACGTGTTCGAGACCAATCAGGCAGAACTCACCTCGTACTTTTCCATCCCCCTGCTGCTCACCATTATTGCGCTTGGCGTGTTGCCTGCGGTAGCGATGGTGTGCTTGCCGACCCAAAAGACCGGGCGGCTGTCGCAAGCCGTGCTGTGGTGGCTCGGCAATGTACTGGTGACAGTCGCGGTGCTGGCCGTGGTGACCATGGCGTTCTACAAAGACTACGCCTCGCTGCTGCGCAATAATCTGCAAATCAAGGATCAAGCGCTGCCCTTTAACGTGGTGCGCAACACCAACGGCTACCTGAAACGCTACCTGAAACGTACGAAATCACAGTTGTTGCGTATTGTGGCCGCAGATGCCACACGTCCTGCGGCGGCGGCTGGTCAGCGCCCCAAGTTGGTGATTGTCGTGGTGGGCGAAACGGCGGGAGCGCAGAACGTTGAGCCTAATGGCTATCCGCGTGC
>NZ_JAGFPF010001324.1:0-595 GCF_025962695.1 Candidatus Symbiopectobacterium sp. NZEC135
GGTTGCCGTCGTTGCCGCATCACACATCAGGCTGTGCTGCTGCGTTGCGCCATCCTGTAACAGCAGGATGTGATGGGTGCGCGCGTAGGCAAACGGCAGGAGTGGCCGCCATTCCGGCGTGCTGGCGTTAAGCTCGCTCATCGGCCACCCGTGGGATAGAGCGCGGTAATGGCGGTTTTCACCTGAAGGAAGGTGTGGGTGTTACCGCTGCCCGGTAAGCGCAACTGTTTGTCATGCAGCAGGTTATCGCGATTATCTCCTTCACGTTGCTGCCCGCGCTCTTCGCTGAATGAGCGGTATTTATCGCTGGACGCCGTCTGATACTGCTGGCGATCGCGGATGATGGTGGGTCGAATAAACAGCATCAGGTTACGTTTTTTGACCTGTTTGCTGTTGGAGCGGAACAGCGCACCAATCACCGGGATATCGCCCAATATCGGCACGCGTGACGCGCTCTCGGTGGTGCTCTTGTCCAGCAGGCCGCCTACCACTACCGTTTCGCCGTTGCCTACCAGCACCGCGTTGCTTACCGTGCGGGTGTTAAAGGTCACGCCCAATTCGGAACTGCTGCTGGAGGCGGAATCCGCCACGCTGG
>NZ_JAGFPF010001327.1:0-594 GCF_025962695.1 Candidatus Symbiopectobacterium sp. NZEC135
CAGCACCACGGTGGCATCGTCAATGACCTCAACGCGTTCAATCTGCCGCACCAGCTCCAGCCAGGCATGACGTTGATAATTGGCCAACACCGCATCGATATTCAGTTTTACCGCCGGCGCGTTGAACGGCTCGCCGTCGCTGAAGCTCACGCCCTGTCGCAGATGGAAGGTATAGGTTTTACCGTCTGGCGAAATCACCCAGCGCTCCGCCAGCCAGGGTTGCACGCCATTGTCGGTATTCACCACCAGCGACTCAAACACCATATTCTGCGCCGCCATCTCACCACTGTAGAGATGCGGGTTGATATCACGAATGTCCTTGGTGCTGGCATAATTGAGCGTCGTAGGCGTTTGCGCCGTTGCACTTGCCATGCCCAGCAACATCAGCGCCGCCAGAAAAAATCCGGTTATCGCTCGCATACCACCTCCCTATTTTTCCGCACACACCATAAACATCGGCGTCGAGGCGTAGTTAACCTTTTCGGTCTCATCCCACAGGGTGTCGCCCACGCGCGTATCCAGCATGATTTTATGGTAGCCACACTGGAGCAGCGCCTGGGTATCCCACTCCGGGCGGTGCTCGCGGCTGAGCGG
>NZ_JAGFPF010001328.1:0-594 GCF_025962695.1 Candidatus Symbiopectobacterium sp. NZEC135
CTGTACTGCCCGGTAGCATCCAGTCCGTGCACGGTGAGGAAATGGGTATTGGTGAGGTTGAGTGATTTGACGTAGTTGTTCATCAGGCTGACAAACGCATCCTGACTGCCCGCCACGTAGTCGGCCAACGCAATGCTGGCATCATTGCCCGATTGGATAACGATGCCTCTGTTCAGCTCCAGGACCGGAATTTTATCGCCGGGTTTCAAAAACATCAGCGATGAACCACGCAGTGCGGGGTTACCTGTTGCCCAGGCATCTTTACCGACGGTAACCAGATCGTCTGGTTTGATTTTTTCCGTTTTTATCGCCTGACCGATGACGTAGCTTGCCATCATTTTCGTCAGGCTGGCGGGATCAAGCCGCTCATCCGCCCGCTGTTCCGCCAACACCACGCCGCTGTGGTAATCAATAAGAATAAAGGCTTTGGCGTCGATCTGCGGCGCGGCTGGCACCTGTTCAGCCTGTACGTGTGGGGTCAGCGTCAGCCACAGCAGCGTCGCGCTGCACAGCATCAGGCGGGAGCACGCGGCCTTGGAAAATCGAGTCTGGGGAAAATGGGCCGTGGTGTTCATGCGTCCTCCATGTCGTTAG
>NZ_JAGFPF010000132.1:0-4179 GCF_025962695.1 Candidatus Symbiopectobacterium sp. NZEC135
CTCTTCCAGGGTATTGCCATCAATCCCCTGGCTGCGCAGTTCCGACATGCGCAGATTAAGCATGTCGTAAATGTCGTTGAGCGCATCGTCTTCAAACAGCGGCGTGTTGCTGGTGCCAGAGAAGGTGACGCTCTTCTTGTTGATGCCAATAATGGTGTTCCAGATTTGGCGATGCTCAAGATGGGTATACAGCGCCTGACTGACGTGGTTAGGCAGCGTTCGACTGTTGATGGCGAAGCTGGTTTTTTTGCCGGTCATGAATTCCGCATACGCGCCCGCACAGGCGAAACGAATATCCGCTTTGAGCTGACCAATGTTGTTCGGGCAGTCATAGCTCAGCAGGGCGCGCAGGGCATTTACGGAAACGCTGATACTCTCCTGCAAATGCGCCGCTTCCTGATTGAAAAAAAACTGGATCAGCGCAAAACGTTCCTGAAAGGTGCGTTTTCGCAAGGCAGGTAAATGGATAACCATCGGAAAACGGCGGGTAAAGGTACGTAACAGGCTGGAGTCCGGCTCTTCCGTGGTGGCGGAAAAAATGCGCACGCTGGCGGTGCGTTCGACCTGCGTTTTCCCTAAACGGCGGAAAATTCCGTTATCGATAAAGGTGAAAAACATTTCCTGTGCTTCTGGCGGCAAGCGGTGCACTTCATCCAAAAATAGCACCCCGTGATTCGCCTTTTCCAGCAGGCCAACCTTATCTTCATCGGCACCGGTATAAGCCCCTTTTTTACAACCAAACAACTGCGCCAGCAGCAGTTGCGGATTGTTGGCATAATCGGCGCAGTTAAAAATCACAAACGGAGCCTGTGCCGGCAGTTTGCCGATGGCTTTGGCATACTGGTACATCAGCTCGGCAAACAGGGATTTTCCCACGCCGGTTTCACCCAGAATCAGCATATTCATCCCGTTGGGGGGATAGAACACCGCCGCCTTGGCCTGCTCTATCGCCGGAAACAGACTGGCGTTGCTGCCGATAAACTGCGCGAATTCGCCTTCACTGCTGCGGGCCAGGGTTCCTGGGTTGATAGCCTGAAACAGAACGGGTTTACCTTTGATGATTTTGACCGCTTTTCCTTGCGCGACCAGGCTGTTCAGATCGTTGCTGACATTGGCTCTGGCATAGCCAAGCGCCTCCGCCAACTGCGGGGCGGAGATGCCAGATTCGACGCTAAGCGCCTTCAATTTGTCATAGACGATGTCGATCCGCATGCTCTGGTGCTCCTGATCCATTTGCGCAAAATAGTGCTGGTGCAAGGACTATCATTAGCCTGAGAACTATCTGCTGCCAATATACCGAGTGACGCACGGCGCGGCGAAACAATGCGCCAGTAATAACTACATGCTCACAAATTACGGGCGAATTCGAGTACCTTTCCACCGTTCATTGAGCCGTAATCCACGGCGTTAATCACCGCTATTTTCAAATTTGGGTAGCGGCTTTTCATCGTGCCTTCAATAAAACTCACCTGCGGCCCGATCAGTAAGACGTCGGTTTTGTCGGCGAAGTTTTTAAAATTGCTTTCGGAGGTTGCGTTAATTTCAACATCGAGCGCTTGTTTGACGGCATCCTCACGCATTCTTTTTACCAGCATGCCCGTGGAAAAACCGCCCATACAAACCAGCGTAATATGCAACATGGCCTACTCCTTGTTTCAATAATGTGCCTGGGTAAGTGAGAGTGCTTGCACCTGTTTGCTTAATTCAGCCATGTGCTGGTAGCAAGCCACCTGCTGCCGGGCCAAATCTTTCACCGTGATGGCGTTCATCAAATGATCCTGAGCGTGCACCATCAGCAGCGTGACGGGGTGATGCACACCGCGCGCTTCATCTTCTATCAGGTTAGTTTGTGCCTGATGAGCAACACGCAACGCCTCGGTGGCTTGTTCCAACAACTCCTGTGCAGGAGCAAACTCCTGACGTGCCGCGCACTCAATGGCCTTGATGGCATGGCTTCTCGCCTGACCTGCGTTGACAATGATGTTAATCACCAACTCCTCAAAATCGCTATCCACCTGCTCGTTCATCACTACCAGCTCCTTAAATGATGACAATCACTGCTCTGTTTTTCACTGACAAGGTATAAGCAATAACGATGCCAAGAAAATAAAATGATTATTTTCAATGTATTAAATGGTGTTTTGGCAAACTGTATCGATCTGTTTTACCCACAGCGCGTTATTGGCAATCGGGATAACGGGGTGAAATACGACACCCAGAAGGGCAGAAGCGGAGGACGTGCTCGCACAGGGGGAGAACGGCGCGAGTGTCTAGCCAGCGCGTCTTAACATAAGACGCGCTGGTGGCGTAGGGTTTAGACTTTGTCGAATCGTGTTAACGCGAACACTTTATTGCCCGGCTGACGCGGTAGAATAATACGCACAAAATGGGTGGAGTTGCGCTTAAACCATCGAGTTGCTGATTCATCTTCGTAATGAATGGGAATCTGCATCTCTGCGCCCAGTTTTAAGTTAGAAAAATAACTGATGTTTTTACCTGGCGCAGCAGCAGAAATCGAGAGGAAAAGTATTGGTTTGTCGCGCTTGGGTAACAATGGATAATAACCTTCTACCAAGTCAGTTCGATCGAAATAAATGTTTCTTCGCGCTGCATTTTGCAAATTGACGTGAACGCCCTGAATGACTGAAGAGTGAAAGTAAACATTGGCCGAATCACTTTGTTTATTGGTATTGGAAAAAAACTCCAAAAAATAATCCGTTACCGGTTGATCCTGATCGTCAGTAACGTAAAAGTTTGCCTGCAAATATTGATGGTAATAGTCGGCGTTTTCTTTTCTTTCCGCTGTTTTTTCACTGAATGCCTGCCACTCTAGTTGAATTTTCAGGTATTGGTCAAATGCGTCGCAGGCCAGCGCCTCTAATATAAACGTGCCCAATTGCGCTTTTTCTTCTGGTGTTTCTTCAATATCGTCCTGATTGCTTTTATCTGCTCTGTCAGGATCAATGACAGAGCCGTGGGTTCGGGTAGGTAATACGGCAAGCGGTATGGAAAAACCATCAAGCCGTGATTGCCAACAAGTGACGGCTTTATCAATGTCACTTTCCCGGAAATCAATCGTGATTCCTTGGGTATTCAAATTGGCGGCACAAACTCTTACTGTGCCGTCAGCGCCATCTTCATTGACGATTTGGCGTAATAGGGAGGTATAAGGATGGGTGCCCACAATTACAAACGGCCAGACTTTATCTTCACCGTAATAGCGTGCCGTGTCGTCAGAATCGGGGCCAATGAGCATGTCGCGCTGGGCTAATTCCCACTGGTAGGGTGAGCTCAGTTCAAGATCGTTAAGGATACCTTGCCCGGTATGAAACCAGTTGTTATAGCCCTTGACGATACGCCCCAGCATACTCTTGCCCGTTGCTGCCAGTTTGGATCCATAATTGGCGGGGGCGAGCATAATAAAACGTTTCATCGGACAGGCTTCGGCTTTACCACGGTAGTGTGAGGTGAGCCATTCACGCGTTACCAGTCCCCCGGTACTGTGAACAATAACGTCGAATAAGGGGGGCAACTCTGCTTTTTCCATCATGTCATCGATGACTTGCCCCATCTTTTTGCCGACATCGGCCACACGCACATCGTCATCCAGTGATATATAGTCTCCTAACCATAACTCGGTGGCTGCATAGTTATTTTTTCGTAAGAATTCAGCCAAAGCATAAAATGATTTAGAGGTGTCACTCCACCCATGAATAATTAACACATGTTTTTTCATTGAGGTATCTCCTCGATTGTGTGTGTAAGTCTGAAGTGAATTTTTATTGAAATAAAAAGAAGGTTATTATTTTATTATCAGTGGGTTCGGGACTTGATTTATGTGCAAATATATGCCATAGCACGATAATGTCGACGGCTACATGTAAAAGCAACGTGAGCGTATATCGGAATTTAAAGCCATCTTCAGCAAAGGCGAGAGATAATTTTTTACTTGTGAAAGGGATATTTTGTGCTTGCAAACGGATTTCATCACGCACGCTGGCGGCCAGTCGTGTACAAGGTAATAGCACGCCTAAATTGGCAAAGAAAAAAACGGCTGCGCCCAAGGCGATCCCTATTTTTTGATCAAGAATGAGCGTCTGTTTTCCTGAAAATAACCAACCCGCTATCGCAAATATAGCGACAGACCAATATGTCCAATAAGCATTAATACGGCTTTCA
>NZ_JAGFPF010001329.1:0-593 GCF_025962695.1 Candidatus Symbiopectobacterium sp. NZEC135
AGCAAAAGATTGGCAAGCTGCGTTTCGAAGCGCAAACCGATCCCATGACCGGCCTGTACAACCGCCGCGGACTGGATACCATTCTGAAGTATTGGCAGACCCTGCACCGGGATTTCGCCATTATCGCGCTGGACATCGACCATTTTAAACGGGTTAACGACACCTTCGGTCATGACACGGGGGATGCGGTCATCACGTTTATCGCAGAACAGTTAAGAACCGGTTCTCGCGACAGCGATATTTTGTGCCGCAGCGGCGGCGAGGAATTTTTAGTGCTGCTCCCGGAAACGTCGCAGGATATTGCCGAGCAGATCGCCGAACGGTTGCGCACCAGCACGGAGGCAATGGCATCGCCTGCGGGTAACATCACCATTTCACTGGGTGTTTCCCTGTGGCGCGCGGACAAGAACGGCGATTTTACCATCGACCAGGCGCTCAAGCTGGCCGATAAGGCGCTCTATCGCGCCAAGCAGGAAGGCCGTAATCGTGTGGTGCTGGCTCCGGGTGCTTGAAGATAGCGGGTGTGAAGATAACACTAGACTATAACTGTATATATAACCATACTTAATACTTCTCTCTTGGCTGAGGTATTC
>NZ_JAGFPF010001330.1:0-593 GCF_025962695.1 Candidatus Symbiopectobacterium sp. NZEC135
GCATTGATGCCAACCTGTTCCAGCATTCGCTCTATCTGGAAAAGTTTGCGGCAGACAAAGGCTTGAAGCTGGCGAAGCTGATCATCGTGCCAACGGCAAGCATGGGATTCTATTCCAAAAAAATTCACTCGCTGGATGAGTTGAAAAAAGGCGACGTGATTACGTTGTCCAACGATGCGACCAATCTGGCGCGCGGACTGCGTTTTTTGCAATCGCTCGGGTTGATCACCATCAAACCGGATCTTGATGCTACCAAAGCATCAGAAAAAGATATTGTTGATAACCCGCGCGGTCTGGTATTCAAACCGCTGGAAGCGGCCCAGTTACCGCGCACGCTGGATAGCGTAACCGCCTCGCTGGTTAACGGTAACTTTGCGTTTGCCGCCGGGCTGAAGTTGTCCACCGCCCTTAAACTGGAAATTCTGGACGAAAACCTGAAAAACGTGATTGCCGTGCGTGCTGATGATATCGATAAGCCGTTTGCCAAAGATATTAAAGCTGCCGTTGAGTCCGACGCGTATGCCGCCGCGATCAATGCGCCGGGCAGCGTGTTCAGCGAATTTCAGAAGCCAGAATGGATGAAGGCGCGTGCC
>NZ_JAGFPF010001331.1:0-592 GCF_025962695.1 Candidatus Symbiopectobacterium sp. NZEC135
TCCTGCCAGGTGGCATTGGAATGCCCGGCAGAAACCACGATCCCCGCCTGGCTAAGCTGTCGAATCATGGCAGGTGGCACCTTTTCCGGTGCCAGCGTGATTTGACCAATCACATCCGCATTGGCACAAAGATAGTCAACCAGCTGTTGCTCTGGCGCACGGATCAGGCGGGCATCGTGCGTACCTTTTTTTATTACATTCAGCCAGGGCCCTTCAATATGCAGGCCGAGCGCCTGATTGGCGTATGATGCGAGATAAGCGCGCATCGTTTCTACCGCGTGCTTGATAAAGGCATCACTGGAGGTGATAAGCGTAGGGAGAAAACTGGTGCAACCTGAGCGTTGGTTGGCATGCTGCATGGTTTCCAGCGTGGCAATGGAAATGGCATCAAGGCTGTCATTGAACTGGACGCCACCGCAGCCGTTAAGCTGTAAACCGATAAAGCCGGGGGCCACCGAGGCACCATTCAGACTGTGGCGTGGCAGGGTGTCGGAGAGATCGGATTCGAGACACACGCTTTCGATCGTGCCATCGTTGATAACGATAGCATGGTCATCCAGGATTTGGTGCCCGGTATAGATACGACAATGGG
>NZ_JAGFPF010001332.1:0-592 GCF_025962695.1 Candidatus Symbiopectobacterium sp. NZEC135
AAGCGGCATTGATGGCCTTGACCAATGACGTCACCCGAGCCATCGCGCCGCGTCAGCGCCTGTTTGTTTTGCTGCTGCCCGCGACGCAGTGGAAGGATTTTTCTACCGAACAGCTTCAGCGTTGGATTACCCATACGGCGGCCTGGTTGGCGCAGCGGCAGTGTGCGTTGGTGGTGGTGGCCCACGGCAGCGGCGTAGGGCGATTGCGCGGAATATTGACCACGCAGCACCGTACCCTGTATGGCCTGGCGCACCTGCAATGGCAGCAGGATCGCGCCCAATATCTGATCGCCTGGTGGAGTGAAGGTGGTGGCATTAACGCCAATCTGGCGGTGTTGATGACGCCGCAAACCCAGGGATGGCAACTGTTGCGCGATGAGGACGACGATCCTGCGTCCATCACGCCGCTCCTGAACGATGAAAACCTGTTTTATGCGGAGCGCAGCGTGCTGGAAGGCGCGCCTGCATTATCCGACCACTGGCAACTGCTGGACAGTAACGCCGAACTGGCGCAGCAAGCCCAGCTCACGCACTCCGCGACGCTGATTTTCGCGCTGCAACAAACGCAGGATGTGGACATGCTGGCGCGTTG
>NZ_JAGFPF010001333.1:0-591 GCF_025962695.1 Candidatus Symbiopectobacterium sp. NZEC135
ATGAACGCTTTTGTGATTGCCGATGCCAGTAAATGTATTGCCTGCCGCACCTGTGAAATCGCCTGTGCCGTCGCCCATGCGGGCGGCGCCGATGCCACCATCGACAAAGCGCGTTTCTTCCCGCGCCTGAAGGTGATCAAAGGCGCACAGGTGAGCGTGCCGGTATTGTGCCGCCAGTGCGAAAACGCCCCCTGTGCCAGCGTGTGCCCTCATGATGCGCTGGTGCGCCACCACGACAGCATTCAGGTCATTCAATCCCGTTGCATTGGCTGTAAAAGTTGCGTTATTGCTTGTCCTTTTGGCGCGATTGACGTGGTGCTGACCTCACAAGGCGCGGCGGCAAAAAGCGAGGTGCACAAGTGCGATCTCTGCGTCGATGTTGCCGCTTCCCCCTCGTGCGTGCGGGTGTGTCCGACATCCGCACTGACCCTGGTGAACAACAGTGAGCTGCAACAGCGGAGTTTCAAAAAGCAGCAACAGGCGGCGCGTGATAACGCGGATATTCGCCTGTTGTAAGACAGAAACGATGATACCGTTGAGGGTCAATAGCCCAAACTTATGGGTATTTTTACTTTTGTTCATATAATAGTC
>NZ_JAGFPF010001336.1:0-591 GCF_025962695.1 Candidatus Symbiopectobacterium sp. NZEC135
CGGTTCAACGGTGCGTTGAAACGGGTTAATGATAATGGCATCCAGTGGTTCGGCGGTCGCCCCGTGCCGATAGACCGAACGTTCTACCACGTTTTTCAATTCACGCACGTTGCCGGGCCAGGCGTATTGTAATAGGGCATGGCGAGCGCGTGCAGAGAACCCGGTAAACAACGGCAGATGCAATTCCCGGCACATTTGGATAGCGAAGTGTTCTGCCAGTAACATGATATCCTGCTGGCGTTCGCGCAGCGGGGGCAGTTGCACCACGTCGAAGGCAAGCCTGTCGAGCAGATCGGCGCGAAACTTGCCCGCAGCAGCGAGTGCGGGCAGATCTTCATTGGTGGCACACACCAGACGCACATCAACCTGAAGCGGCTGGCTGCCTCCCACTCGCTCCAAAACGCCATATTCGATGACGCGCAGCAATTTCTCTTGCACCAGCATCGGCGCGGTTGCCAGCTCATCGAGGAACAGCGTGCCGCCGTCGGCGCGCTCAAAACGGCCCAGATGACGGCGTTGCGCCCCGGTAAACGCCCCGGCTTCATGGCCAAACAGCTCTGAATCAAGCAGATTCTCATTGAGCGCCGCGCA
>NZ_JAGFPF010001334.1:0-591 GCF_025962695.1 Candidatus Symbiopectobacterium sp. NZEC135
AACTGGCCATTGCGAGAGCCAAAGACCGAGTGACTTTCGGTAAACCGCTAGTGGCGCGCCAGGCGATTCAACAAACGTTGGCGGACATGGGCACCCAGGTGCATGCGTTACGCGTCATGTTGCGTGACTGTGCGCAGAAATTCGATCGCGGTGAGGATATCGAAATGGTATCCGCCATGTGCAAACTGCACGGCATCGACACGGTACGCACGGTCTCTGACAGTTGCCTGGAAATCTTCGGCGGTATTGGCTATTTCGAAGATAACCCCTATGGCCCGGTAGAGAGAATGTACCGTGATGCACGCGCGTTATGGTTCGAGGAAGGGCCACGTACGGTGCAGCGTCTAACCATCGCCCGTCCGTTGATTGAAAGCCGCGGCGTCATTTTGTGATAACGCCCTACACCCTGCAATAGTGACCGCCGTAAGGCACGTCCTGCGGCGTTCCCCCCCTGGGAGTCATCATGAACGCATCTCTTGGAAACAGACGCTGGGGTATCATTGCCCTGCTGATCGTCGATTACTTTGTTATGTTTGTCGCCCGCAGCAGCATGTCCGTATGTGGGCCTGCGTTAATGCAACAGTTTGGCTG
>NZ_JAGFPF010001335.1:0-591 GCF_025962695.1 Candidatus Symbiopectobacterium sp. NZEC135
GTATAGGGTGTCAGCCAGGGTTCACGACCAAAACGCGATTGAAAGGTCATTTGCACCTGTTCCGGTGCCAATCCCAACGCAGCGATCAGTGCCTGTGCCGTCGCCTGACAGCGCAGCGGATAGTCATCTCCCTCCGTCGCATAACGCACCGGAATGCCATGGAACGATATCACTAAGCGGTCTGGCACGCCGTGCAGCGCGAATGATGCTTCCACACGCTGCTTTAGCGCATCGATATAGGTCGGATGCGTCGCATAGTCACGGATAAAACGAATACCGGGCACCTGGCGGCGCGAGCGCAGCGCATCGGCCAGTCCATCCCACACCGCACCGGTGGTGGAACAGGAATATTGCGGATAGAGCGGCAACACCACCAGTTGGGTGACACCTTGGGACAGCAGGCTATCCAACGCCGACGGCAAGCTCGGCGAGCCATAGCTCATGCCCAGCGCCACAGGGATATCGTCGCCTAAACGGGCAGAGAGCGCGCACTCTTGACGTCGGCTGAAGGCCAACAGTGGGGAACCGTCAACCGTCCAGATGGACTGATACAGTTTGGCGACACGGGGAGAAAGAAAAGGCAGGATCACG
>NZ_JAGFPF010001337.1:0-590 GCF_025962695.1 Candidatus Symbiopectobacterium sp. NZEC135
GTTGCCCCCGCAGGAACGCTGCGCACGGACCGGGATAATATTGCGTTGCGCGTCAGTGGTGCATTTCGCTCAGAAGAGAGCCTGCGTGATGTCACGCTCAATATCGGCGGACGTTACCTTCCCCTTACGGATATCGCTACCCTCAGCCGCCAACCCGTTGAACCGCCGGCATTGGCATTTCGGGTGAATGGACAACCCGCGATCGGTTTGGCGATTGCGATGGCTCCCACGGGCAACATGCTGCGTTTTGGTCAGGCGATTACGCACCGGATGACGGCCATTCAGGCACAGTTGCCCTATGGCATCGAATTAACCCAGGTTGCCAATCAATCCGCCGTGGTCGAACAGGCGGTTCACGGCTTCGTCAAGGTGCTGATCGAGGCGATAACCATCGTGCTGGCCGTTTCGTTTGTTTCGCTGGGATTACGCGCGGGTCTGGTGGTGGCGGCAGCCATTCCGTTGGTGCTGGCGATGACGTTTACCGGGATGATGTTGGCAGATATTGGCCTGCAACGCATCTCGCTGGGCGCACTGATCATTGCGCTGGGGCTACTGGTCGATGATGCCATGATCACCGTGGAAGCGATGGT
>NZ_JAGFPF010001339.1:0-589 GCF_025962695.1 Candidatus Symbiopectobacterium sp. NZEC135
CGCTGGCCGCTGTTTATTCCGTTTATCGTCACCGGACAGATTTTACGTACCTTTCTGGCTAAGAACGGCTGGCTAAACGGCGCCCTGGATATGGTGGGCATCGTCGATATCGCCAGCGCCAGTAACTGGCTCGATTGGCGCGGTATCGTGTTTGCTTTTGTCTGGAAACAGACGCCGTTTGTGGCGCTGTTGGTCTCCGGCGCGATGGCATCGCTGGACCGTGCGACGATGGAGTCGGCGCGCAATCTCGGCGCGGGGCGGCTGCGTATTTTGTTCGAAATTGTGGTGCCGCAGGTGTGGCACACGTTGCTGACCGGATTGATTCTCTCTTTCGTGACCATGATGTCGGTGCTGTCGGTGCCGCTGATGATCAATGCGCAATCCCCGACGCTGCTGAGCGCTAATATTGCCTTTCGTATCAATGCCTATGGAGACTACGGCGTAGCGAATGCGCTGGGTGCCATCTCACTGCTGATGACGGCGGTATTTGCGGTTATCTATCTGCGTATCAGCATGAGGGAGAAAGCATGAAGCGCGTATTCGGATGGATTGCCCCGGCGCTTATTCTGGGCGTGCTGATTTTTCTTAT
>NZ_JAGFPF010000133.1:0-4138 GCF_025962695.1 Candidatus Symbiopectobacterium sp. NZEC135
TTGGATAACGTGCTGCTTCCTGCTCGCACGCTGGGGTTGTCAGATGCAACTGCCCGAGTGCGGGCACGACAATTACTTGATCTGGTCGGCCTGGTCGACTTTGCGAGCGATTATCCCTTCGAGCTTTCCGGGGGGATGCAACAACGAGTAGGCATCGCACGGATGTTGCTACACGATCCTGATTTATTGTTGATGGATGAACCCTTTGCCGCTCTGGATGCCCTGTCACGCGAATTCTTGATGTTGGAACTCCAACGCATTTGGGAGCAACAGCGCAAATCTGTGTTGTTCATTACTCACAGTATTCAGGAAGCGGTATTTCTTGCCGATCGGGTGTTGGTGATGTCGCCTCGCCCCGGGCGCATTATTGAGAGTGTGACAATTCCACTACCCCGATCGCGCACGTTGGATACGCTGGCTAATGATGAGTTTATGGCACTGTGTCAGCATTTACGGAGATATTTCACCCATGCATAGATTTTTCTCCCTGTTATTCCCCTTGGTGAGTCTTGCCGTGTTGGTTCTTATTTGGGATGTGTCTGTACGTGTATTTTCTGTTCCTGATTATCTTCTGCCTCCGCCTGCAGCCGTGTTCCGCGCATTACGCGATGGATTCAGCGATCAGAGCCTGTGGCCGCATATTGCGATGACTGTGGGTGAGACGTTGGCTGGATATATCATCGGCAGTTTGCTGGCGGTTCTGCTTGGCAGCGTGCTGGCAGAGTCGCAGATGTTTGAACGCTTTGTCTATCCATTGCTGATTGCGTTACAAGCCACACCCAAAGTGGCATTGGGGCCGATTATCCTCGTCTGGTTCGGTTTTGGCGTGGCATCTAAAATTGTGCTGGTGACGTTGGTTTGTTTTTTTCCTCTATTTGTCAACACCGTTAATGGTATTCGCCGCACCGATGTTGAATTACTGGATACCTGTCGTGCATTTTCGGCATCCCGTTATTATTTATTGTTTCATGTAAAGTTGCCTTCAGCGGCAGGCGATATTTTTGCCGGATTGCAGATTGGTGTGGCGTTGGCATTAATTGGTGCGGTTGTGGCTGAATTTTTATCTGCACAACGTGGTTTGGGGTATTTGATAGCATCCAGTTCTGTGAATATGAGTCTGTCCACTATGTTTGCGGGCGTGTTTTTACTGGCATTGATCGGGGTGTGTGGCGCACAAATTGTACGCTGGTTACAACGTAAGGTTGTTTTCTGGCAATCGGGAGGATGATAGCGACCGAATATCATGTTACATCTGTATAGCAGGTAATCAAATTGTGCAGTTTACGCTCCAGAAATCATCGCTGATCACGCTCAACACCCTGGCTAATTTGAAAAATCTTGCCGCAATTCTACCTAAAAGGCTGATCGACGAGGCGAACACCAGCACACTGTGCTTTATCTCCATCATCCCCTCCGGAGGCGTGGAGACAGAATTTGCGTTACACCGCTTCTTTCACCAATACAGGGTGGATAAGAAGGGACTTGGTAGAGAATGGTTTTCTTATACGGATGAATTGCGTGAGTTTATCGTTACCCTAAACACCTA
This sequence comes from Candidatus Symbiopectobacterium sp. NZEC135, assembly GCF_025962695.1. NCBI lineage: Bacteria > Pseudomonadati > Pseudomonadota > Gammaproteobacteria > Enterobacterales > Enterobacteriaceae > Symbiopectobacterium > Candidatus Symbiopectobacterium sp. NZEC135. Next base: position 1,547 of record NZ_JAGFPF010000133.1, read on the forward strand.
TATTGCCAGTAACATTACTGGCAATATAGATTATCTCGTACACCTGTAAAGATACACATTCCTAGCCACAGAGTACGGCCGCGGATTAATGGTGACTCATGAAGAGGTCATGCTACGCTATAAACAGGGTATAGAAGCCATCAATAGTGAAATCGCGCATCTACAATGCAGTTAGCATCACGGTCTGTCCGCTCCTGGCACAAAACCGCCCTGGCATTGATGTGCTGGTGGCATATATCGAGCTGAAGGTATTCGCGACATGGGCGCATATAAAACTATTACTCACTTCTCGCCAGTTGGTGACAAAGTGCTCCGAGCTGTTCCACGGTATTTAGCAGGTGAGGTGTGGGTTCGTTCGCACAATTTAAGCGCAGGAAGTTTTGTAATTCCGCCCCGGGGGAAAACAAGGGGCCAGGGCTAACACCAATGCCCAGCGCTAGCGCGCAACGATGTACCTCCAGCGCATTTATCTGCTGCGGGAGTTCTACCCATAACAAGAAACCGGCTGTTGGCACGGTAACGCGCGTACCCGGTGGGAAGCTAGCTTCGACCCGTGCTGTAACGACTTGTACCCCCTGCGTAACCCTGGATTTCAGGCGCCGCAGGTGACGCTCATAGTCGCCACTTGCCAGTACCTCGCTCGCGGCGGCTTCAAGCTACGGCGCGCCTGCCCAGTCCCCGGCCATGCGAGCCTGCAATACCTGCATATGATAGCGTCCGGCCACAATCCAACCGATTCGCCAGCCCGGAGCAAGGGTTTTGGATAACGAACTGCAGTAAAGCACACTCCCACTCTGGTCGAACGCTTTGCAGGCCGGAGGACGCTGACCTTCGCCGGCCAAATCACCATACACATCGTCTTCTATTAAAGGGATGCCTGCACTTTCAATCAGGGCAACCAGTTCCTTCTTGCGCGCGACGGGCATACTGGCACCGAGCGGGTTCTGCACCGTGGGCGAGGCCAGAACGGCGGCCGGGCGGTGACGCCCAATGGCGTCAGCCAGCGGTGCCAGCAACAAACCTTCGGCAGGATCCGTGGGGATTTGCAATGCTTTCAGACCTAAATCCTCCAGCAGCAGGAGCGTGCCAAAGTAGGCGGGCTGCTCGATCGCCACAACATCACCTGGCTGACACACTGCCCGCAGAGCAAGACGCAGCGCCTGCGTCGCGCCTGTGGTGATGACGATGTCATCCGCGCCAAAATGGGCCCCCCACTGCGCTGCGTGAGCGGCACTCTTATTGCGCAGGTCAGCCCTCCCCGGTGGCAGGCTGTAGCTTTGCCCGTGGGCGGCCAGGCGACGGCTTGCTGCATGCAGTGCCCGCTGCAGGATATCGCCAGGTAGCCAGGTGGGATCGGGTAGCGCGGCCCCAAGTGGCACCAGACGCGCTTCTGCACTACTGAATAGTGACCGGGCTACGGCTGACATTGTCACAGGGACGGGACCAGGCAAAGGATGGGAGGACGTATTGACCTGACTGACGAAGTAGCCCGAGCGCGGACGCGCAACAATCAGACCTTCTGCCTCAAGACAGCGGAGCGCTTCCAGTGCCGTTGGCAGGCTAACGTGCTCGCGTTCGGCCAGCTTACGCGCGGAGATCATCCGGTCACCGGCTCGCAGCGCACCTGAGTCGAGGGTGAGGCGCAGCATTGCCGCAATTCGGCGGTAATGTGGAGACGATTGGGACGGGACGGACATGGCGATCTGTACAGTCTGATTTTCGATAAATCTGACTATACAGCTAATGATGTTCACCATCTATAGTGGCGAACACTACTCAGTCACGGAGGCATGATGCATAGCGACAACTTTGATCTTTCTACTTATTTACGCCGTATAAACTATACCGCTCAGGTATCTGCCAACAGCGCCACACTCTATGCGCTGATGCGCCATCAACTCTTTTCGGTGCCTTTTGAGAATCTGGATGTGCAGGCAGGCAAGGTTGTCTCGCTGGTGCCAGAAGAGATTGTCGACAAACTGCTACAACGGGGTCGGGGCGGCTACTGCTATGAGGTCAACGGGCTATTTGCCATGGCGCTGGAAGCGTTAGGAATCCCCTACTGTTTCGTGGCGGCACGTCCGATGTTCTATCCGGTGCGTCGGCCGAAAACCCATATGGCGTTAATTGCAGAAGTCGATGGCCGTCAGTGGCTATGCGATCTGGGTTTCGGTAGCTACGGTATCCGCGCGCCGTTGGCCTTAGACTTGCTCGACACCGACATTAATCAGGATTTCGATATGTTCCGACTTACCCGTGACGCAAAGGGTGAGTACCTGTTGCAGGCGAAGGTTGAGGGTGAATGGGCTAATCAATACGGCTTTGATTTGATCCCTCAGGAATGGATTGATTTCGTCCCGGCAAACTACCTCAACTCCACCCACCCTGATGCCATTTTTGTGCAGAAGCTGCTGATCGTGCAACATCTCGCCGAGGGGCGCCTGATTTTGCTGGGTGATACACTCACAACAGTGACCGCGCAGGGGGTAGAAAAGCAGCAAGTGGCGGAAAAAGACCTTCCCCATATACTGAAATACCACTTTGCTCTGTCTGTGCCGCAGTAAATTGGAGTGACGATGTGCTCCAGCCCTC